>DAOQWI010000060.1:0-14697 GCA_035342015.1 Candidatus Ozemibacteraceae bacterium
GACGTTCAACTGTACCGCTCACAGTCAGACAAAAATTTTCACCTTGACAACTCGTCAATACCACAATAGATTATTTCTCCTATGTGGGGTTCTGCCCGCAGGTTTTCTGTTCAGAGTCAGAATGCGGTTCCTGAGGTTGAAGCGTAGCAGAAGGAAACATGGAAACTTCTCATGGCGTTTCGGTATCAGGGCCCAGAAGACGAAGTTCAGAAGCCAAAATCAAGTTTAACGGGTTTCTGGAGGAAAAATGAAACGCTTTACTCTATTCGTTCTTGCCGCTCTGCTGCTCGCTTCTACAGCAGTTGTGGCAGCTCCGTTCTCTGATGTGCCCGCTTCGCACTGGGCTTTTGATGCCATCAACAAGCTGTCTGACAAAGGCATCGTCCAGGGTTTTCCCGATGGCAAATTCAAGGGCAATAAAGGTCTGACCAGATTCGATCTCGCCATGGTCACCGCCAAGATGCTCGCCTATGTCGAACAGATGTTCGAATCTGGCGTCGGCACCAATCTGGTCACCAAGGCTGACCTGCAGACCCTTGAAAAACTGACCGTAGAATTTGCTGATGAGCTCGCTCTTCTCGGCGTTAAAGTTACTTCTCTCGAAGACGACATGCAGGTTGTCAAAGAAGACGTATCTTTCCTGAAAAAAGATGTCGAAGGCATCAAGGACTACATCGCCAAAGGCGGCATGGAAAAAGTCAAACTGGGCGGCGATATGCTGGTTCGCCACACCAACATCATCCACAAGCATGACTGGGCAGTTAATCCCCTTAACGGCACCGCCAGAGCCGGCAACAGCGACAACAGCCTGACCGAAAGCATGATCGGCCTCACCTTCAACGCCAACATCGACGAAAACATTTCTGCTTTCGTTTACTGGGCAATGCTCGATTACAACACCACCAATATTGGCACAGGCAATGCCCAGTCAGGTCTTAACAGCGCTTTTGGTCTCGGCACCATTGGCGGCAACAAAACCAGTGACAACACTGTTTATCAGGCATACCTCGAAGTTAAAGACATGTTCCGCTTCGGTGGCGACTTCGTCTTTGGCCGCAACCTCTATGCCCACAACCATGCCCTGCTGCTCAACAACTACATCGATATCATCCGCTACAGCAAGAAGATCGGCGACGTCAACATGACCATGCAGACCATTTTTGACCGCCATCAGGGCAGTTACAAAGATGACGCCGGCGTAGATTTCCGTGGCGTCTGGAACCTTGACCTGAACACCACCTACCGCAAGCACGACTTCTATCTTGGCCTTTATGGTCAGGATGAACCGAACCTGATCGCCCGCAACCGCATGCCAAACAACGCTTCGCCCGCGACTGGAACAGCACCCCTCTTTATTGCTCCTGCAGCAGCTCTCCTGACTGGCCCGGTAGCCCTTGGCAACACCGTTGCCGGCCAGCAGACCAGCGACAAGCGCTGGGACGTTGAATTTGGCTCAAAAGGCCCGATCGGCAACTGCGGTCACTGGAGCTATGACCTTGGTTTTGCGTTCACCCATTATGAAGCTGATGTATTGAACACCGCCGCTGATATCGCTGCCTCAGGTTCTGCCTGGATCAGCCCCGATATGAATGGCTGGATGGGCCATGCTGCAGTTAAATGGGACAGCAAAAAGCACTGGGCTGCCAAAATCGCCGGTACTTTCGCTGATGACGAATCAGTTGGCGCCATCTCTATCAACAACGATATGAGATACATGGATGCAGCCGAAACCCCGTATGAAGATATCGCCCGCGGCAACAACTATTTCAACAGCGGTCTGGTCAACATGTATGACCTCAAACTGCAGACCGAATACCGCCCGAACAATACCAAGCATTATTTCAGACTGGCCGGCGATTTCCTTGGCGAAATGAAAGACAAGGTCAGCAACGATATGACCCGCCACCTGAATGGTCAGGGCCGTGTTAATGACGCTGCTGCAATTCCGGCTGACAAATCGAACACCGCCTACGATTCTTACAACAGCCTCGGCATTGCCGACCCCGAAGCCACTGTCGTGACCTTCGAATACCGCTATCAGCTCACCGAAAACACCAGAATCAGAGTTGGCTACACCAGCTTCGATCTGCTTGGCGATGCTCAGCGCAAAACTGCCGCTCTTCCCAAGTTCTCTGCCGGTCGTGGTCTGAACAATGACTATGACTATCACATGTTCTGGACCGAGATTTACACCCTCTACTGAAACCGTATCTCCAAAAAAACACGTCAGGGTACCCTGACGTGTTTTTTTTGCACATTTTTTCGTGCTTTTACTCTGCCTGTTTATTGAGATAATTGACAAAAACCGCCCCACTGGATAGACTCAAGTTAAGAGAGAAAAAATACTTGAGTCCTCAGGCATGATTATTGCATAGAAAAAACTGAACAAGATCTTTAAAGGAAGCTGGGTAATGATTTCGACAGTGCAGCCCTGCACGGCGTTGCACCACGTGGCACTGCCAGGAAAAGGCAAACGAACACGCCCATGTTCACCCCTGAAAGACGACGTCGTTGTTTTGCTGCGAAAGAGCCTGAAATCTGCACCCGAAAGAAAAACTGATGACCATTTATGTCGGTATTGGAGAGCTTGCAGCATCCGGCGAACCCGGAACCGTCATCAAGACCCTTGCCCTGGGCTCTTGTGTCGCCGTCGCAATTTTCTCCAAAAAACAACCGGTTGCAGGTCTGATTCATGTTCAGCTACCAGAAAGTTCAATAAACAAAGAACTGGCAGCGAAGAGACCGGGGGCCTTTGCTGACGTCGGTATTCCCCTGTTGCTGGCTGAAATGGAAAGACTTGGCTGCAAGCCAGCCGACATGGTGGTCAAACTGGCCGGGGGTGCCCAGGTCATGGACCCAAACAGCACCTTCAACATAGGTAAACGGAATTATCTGGCGGTAAAAAAAGCTCTTTGGGCAAATCGTTTGTTTCCGGCCTCAGAAGAGGTCGGAGGAGAAATCAGCAGAACTGTGACACTTACAGTTGGGGCAAATGATCTTCTGATACACACGCCCGGCTATGAGAACCGGAAAATTTGAGCATGCGGCAGTGAATACCTGGAGGAAGCAAGATGCGTACAATTCTGATTGTTGATGATTCGGCGACAGCCAGAAGAATCATTCAGCAATGTCTTGAAATGATCGGTTGTACAAGTTGTGAATTTGTACATGCAGCCGATGGAATCGAAGCTCTTGGCATTCTGCGTTCCCGCGACATTTCTCTGCTGATAACTGACATGAACATGCCCAACCTTGACGGAACAGGGCTTCTTAAAGCAGTAAAAGGCAGCCCAAAACTGAACCATATTCCGGTATTTGTAATTTCGTCTCTTACTAATCCGGCACTTGAAAACGAGCTCAAAAGCATCGGGGTCGATAAAATCATCTACAAACCGGCCTCGCCCCAGAAACTTCTTGACGGCATCGAGCAAACTGTCGGAAAGGAATTTTTCGAATGATCCCCAAACCAGGTTCCTGCGAAGAACTGATCTATAAAGCTCTTTCAGAGGCTTTTGAGACACTCGTTTTCGAAGAAGTAGTTCTATCTGAAGTCACCAGCAACAAGCTGCCGGAAGTGAATCTGGATGGCTGGTGGGCAAGCATCAAAATGCTGGCACCACTTCCGTGGGGTGAAATAATAATTACAGTTCCGGACACTTTGATGAACCGATTTACAGAGGCGATTCTTGGACTCTCAGGCGAAACTCCAACCGCCGAACAGAACTCTGACAACCTCGGCGAAATTCTCAATACTATCTGCGGCAGGCTGATGGCGCTGCGCTCAAACCCTGACCGGGTTTTCCGTATTGGTCTGCCAGTGTCTGGCCGTGGTCTGATTCCTGAGCAGAGCGGTCCATTCAGATGTGTCGATGTTCTGGTCGGGGAAGAACATATATATCTTCTTGCCCCAGAATCGTTCTGGGATGATATAATCTGGGAACTTGAACTAAGTTGATTTTTGTGAATTTGAAATGAAGTAAAAGGAAGTTTCCGAATTATGTTCAAAGACATGGAACTTGAATTTTTTCGGGTCTTTGTTACCGAAAGCCGCGAATTGATCGAAGAGGTAGAACTTCAGTTGATTGCCACCCACGAAGAGGCAGAACGGACTGGAGTCGTAGACCCCTCTGGCATTAACGGCGTATTCAGGCTTTTCCATACGATGAAGGGCAGTGCCGGCAGTCTTGGGCTGAACAATATTGCATCGCTGACTCACAAGGCAGAAACCCTTCTCGACCTTTTCAGAAGCGGCAAGGCCAGTCTGCAGTCAGACCACGTTGATCTGCTGATGGAGGCCATCGATCTGGCCCGCGGCTACCTTGACCTCATTGATAAAAATAATTCTGACAAAGGCCGCGAAGACGAGCGGGAGTCTATCGAAAAGCGCCTCAGCGCAGCCATTGATTCGGCGAACGGAAAACCGGCCGCGGCAGAAAAGCCCACAAACGACAGAAATTCCAGTGAGAATGAAAAACGTCAGAGTTCGGCACAGATATTCAAACCTGAACTTACGAGAGAAAATGCACACAGCGAAACCAACCGGCCAATAGTCGAACAGTTCGTTGAAGAGGCTGGTGATATTCTCGACAAGTCAGAAAAGCTTCTGCTCGAGCTCGAAAAATCACCTGCAGGCTCGCATCAGTCATTAAGAGAAATTTTCAGAGGCATGCACAGCTTCAAAGGAAACTGCGGTTTCCTGGGGCTCGAAATGCTTGAAAACCTCAGTCATAAGGCTGAAACAGTTCTCGAACTTGTCGTAGATAACCAGCTTGAGCTTGCCCCGGAACACCTGATGACCTTCCTCATTGTCATCGATTCTCTCAGACAGGGTGTCGGCAACCTTGCTTCAGGTGGTCCTGGCGATTTTGAGGGCCTGAAAATGGTTGAAGACCTTCTTATCCAGCTGGAAAATAACCTCAGCACGGAAGAAGGCAAAAGCCCCAAAAAGCTCGGGCAGATTCTGCTTGAAGAGGGTGCTGTATCAGAGGAACAGCTTCTCGGAGCCCTTGAGAAACAACGGGCAACCATTGGTGAAGTTCTTGTCGACATGGGCGCCACCGACCATGATACGGTTGAGATGGCACTTAAGAAGCAATCAGAACAGGCTGCCAAGGCTCCGACTCAGGACAAGGGCATTAAGCGTTCAGACATTCGTGTTGACCTGCAGAAGCTCGATAAACTGGTAAACCTGGTCGGAGAACTGGTAATTGCCGAAACCATGGTTACACGTAACCCCGACCTGCGCGATCTGGTTCTCGAAAACTTCGACCGGGCGGTTCACCACCTGCGAAGGGTCACCAGTGAGCTTCAGGACGTAGCGATGAGCGTTCGCATGATTCCTCTCGCTATGACTTTTCAGAAGCTTGTCAGGGTCGTACACGACCTCAGCCGCAAGGTTAAAAAGAAAGTCAAGCTTACCCTCCTCGGTGAAGAAACTGAAGTAGACAAGACAATGACTGAGCAGATAGCTGATCCGCTGCTGCACATGGTCAGAAATTCTGTTGACCACGGCCTGGAATCTTCTGAGGAAAGACTGAAACTCGGCAAGCCCGAAACCGGTAAAATAACCATCGAAGCCCGCTATGAGGGCGGTGAAGTCTGGATCATAGTGTCTGACGACGGTCGCGGGCTCGACCGCCAGAGAATTCTCAACAAGGCCATCGAACGGGGTCTGTTCAAGGGTGATTCCGCTCATCTCAGCGATGAAGAAGTTTATGCGTTCATTTTTGAACCGGGTTTCTCTACCACAGAAAGCGTTTCTGAAGTTTCGGGCCGCGGAGTAGGCATGGATGTGGTTAAAAAGAACATTGAAAAACTCAAGGGCCGCATTTCGATTCGCAGCAAGCCCGGTCAGGGAACTTCAATTTATCTGCAGATCCCGCTGACCCTTGCAATCATTGATGGAATGCTGGTTAAAGTCGGCACCTCACAATATACTATTCCTCTTCTTTCAATCAGGGAATCTGTGAGACCCCTTGCCAAGTCAATAACCGTCACACCGGAGGGCGAGGAAATTGTCAGAATCCGTGAAGACATGATTCCGGTCGTGCGTCTTCACAAATTACACGGAAAATCTTCGAAATACACCGAGCTGCATGACGGGATTCTGGTTATAGTTGAAGACCAGGGGCGCAAAGCAGCCATTTTTGTAGATGAAATACTCGGGCAGCAGCAAACAGTCATCAAAGGCCTGTCAAACTTTCTGTCTTCTGCCAGAGGAATTTCTGGTTGCACCATTCTGGGCGATGGTGCTGTCAGTCTGATACTTGATATCGGTGGCCTGATCGAAAAGGCTGGCGATGAGCAGCTAAGAATCATCTGAGGAGGAACACACAATGTCAGAAAGCCAGAGAAAAGAAATTAACGATGATTTTGACCTTGAAGACGATGAGAATGAAGATACGCAAGAGGGCAAGTATTTGTCCTTTCGCATCGGCGGAGAGGTTTATGGCATAGAGATACGGCATGTCACTGAAATAGTGGGTATTCAAAAGATCACCGAAGTGCCTGATATGCCCCAGTATATGAAGGGCGTAATCAACCTGCGCGGCAACGTCATCCCGGTAGTTGATGTCAGACTGCGCTTTCACATGCAGCCCCGCGACTATGACGACCGCACCTGTGTCATCGTGGTCAACATAAACGACGCTTCGATCGGCCTGGTTGTCGATTCCGTTAAAGAAGTGATTTCCATACTGCCAGATCAGATTTCTCCGGCCCCAAGCGTTTCAAAAGGTGAAGTGACCAGATACATCAAGGGAATCGGCAGGTTTGATGGCGAAGTCATCATTCTGCTGGCAATAGATGAGCTTCTGTATAACAATCAGATCAAGGTGAGTTTATGATCTGACCGTTGCGATGCTCTGACGTCCTGGACCCGGCAAAATTCCTGACAGGAGGCGCAGTCAATGTTTTTTTTCAAACTCTGGGCAGATTTGTCTCTTAAATGGAAACTTCTTATTTTCGGTTGTCTTGGCGTTGTAGTCATGAGCATCAGTGCTCTATGGCTCACCGACTCGTCAGGCAAAGCCATTGGCAAACTGGTTGAAACCACGATGCTTGGGGAAGCTGAGTCACAGGCCAAGCTCATCTCAGAAGGGGTTCTAAACCTCGTAAACACGCAGGACAAACTTCTGAGAATCAAGCTGCATGGCGACCTGGCTGCGGCCAGAAATGTTCTCGACAGCTCCGGTGGAGTTAATTTTTCAAGCGAAAACATTAAATGGAACGCGGTAAACCAGTTTACCCAGCAGAGCCAGGAAATAAGCCTGCCAAAACTTACAGTCGGCGACGTCTGGCTTGGCCAGAATTTTTCAAGTTCACAGGCAACCCCGGTCGTTGACAAGGTCAAAGAAATGCTGGGCGGTACCTGCACCATTTTCCAGCGCATGAACACGCGTGGTGACATGCTGCGCGTCGCGACCAACGTCATTGGCGAAGATGGCAAAAGAGCTATAGGCACCTACATTCCGGCGGTCAACCAGGACAACACACCAAACCCGGTAGTAAGTGCGGTTATGCGTGGCGAGACCTTTGTCGGGCGCGCTCAGGTTGTGGGCAGATGGTATGTTGCAGCTTATGAACCGATCAAAGACTCGACCGGCAGTATTACCGGCATGCTCTATGTCGGTCTGCCGATCGACATGGTAAAAGAAGTCACCGAAGCCATCAACAGCATCAAGGTCGGCAAAACCGGCTATGTCTTCGTTCTTGGTGGCGCAGGCAATCAGAAGCACAAGACCATCATTCACAAAGCCCTTGGGATCAATGTCGATCTGACAGACCGCAAAGACAGCAGCGGTGAACTTTTCATACAGAAGATGGTAACGCAGGCACTGTCAACCGGCAAAGACGGCAAACCGGTAATCTTTTCATACCCCTGGCTCGACCAGGGTGCGACAAAAACCAGAGATAAATATGTAGCTCTTGTCTATTACGAACCCTGGGACTGGGTAATCGGCGCAAGTTCTTATTATGATGAATTTTATGAATCAATTGCAGTAATTAACAAAAGCCTGTCAGAAACCGAAAGATACCAGTTCATGGTAACACTTGTTATTCTGCTGCTGGTATGCCTGTTTGCCTGGTCGGTGGCGATGAGCATTGCAACACCGCTTAACCACGGCGTAACCCTGCTTGAAGCGGTTGCGCTCAAAGGCGACACCAGCATCGATGTTCCGGCCGAAGAACTTGCCAGAGGCGACGAAGTTGGCAAGCTGGCGCAGGCAATATCTGGTCTGGTTAAACAGCAGAATGAAGAAGTTATTCTGGCAACGAACCTGGCTGAAGGCAACTGGAACCAGGAGGTTATGGTTCGTTCAGAAAAAGACAAGCTTGGCCAGGCACTTTCTCAGATGGTTACACAGGTAACCTCGGCTCTGGCGGGTGCAAAACAGGCCGCTGAAGAAGTCGACATGGGGGCCGGCCAGATAGCCGATGCCAGCCAGTCTCTGTCACAGGGCGCCACCGAATCTGCAGCTTCGCTGGAAGAAATCAGCAGTTCAGTAACACAGATCGGCAGCCAGACCAAGGCCAATGCCGAAAATGCTTCACAGGCCAATGTTCTGGCAACTCAGACCCGTAAGGCAGCAGAATCAGGCAACGGCAAAATGGCCGAAATGATGGGCGCCATGACCGCGATCCAGGATTCAAGCAAGCAGATTGCCAAAATCATCAAAGTCATCGATGACATCGCGTTTCAAACGAATCTTCTCGCTCTTAACGCTGCAGTAGAAGCGGCAAGAGCCGGCCGTCACGGCAAGGGCTTTGCGGTAGTTGCCGACGAAGTGCGTAATCTTGCCAGCAGAAGCGCCAAAGCCGCCAAAGAAACTTCTGAAATGATCGAAAATTCGATCAACAAAGTGGCGACCGGTCACGAAATTGCGGTTGCAACTGAAAGCGCCCTGCATGAAATCGTTTCCAGCTCCGTAAAAGTGGCCGACCTGGTTGGTGAAATCGCGGCGGCCAGTAACGAGCAGGCACAGGGGATTCTCGAAATCGGCCAGGGCCTTGAACAGATCGACAAGGTTACCCAGCAGACCACCGCCAACGCGGAAGAAACTGCAGCGGCCGCCGAAGAGCTCTCAGGACAGGCACGCGAACTCAATGCTCTGCTGGCCAAGTTCCGCATCAGCGAAAAAATTGAAGCAACCAGCCTGGTAAAATCGTTTAAGAAACCGGCGGCCCATAGTTTCAGCAAGCCCGCAGAAAAAGTCGAGAAAAAGCCGCCGTTGAAGAAAGTTCCGCCACAGAAGCCGATGGTCGAAAAGCAGGAAAAGAAGCCTAATCCTGCTGAGGTAATCGCTCTCGACGACGACGAATTCGGAAAATACTGACAACTTCCTGTTCAGATTTCAGCACAGCAAAGGCCGTCATTGGCCTTTGCTGTGCCGGGTGCAATAAAAAATAAAATATTGGGTTCTGCATCTGTCTTAAAAAGTCTTTGGCTAAAGTCACTTAATGAGGTGGCAATATGCAATTCTGGCTCAACCTTGCCTTGAAATGGAAGCTTCTGGTTCTAGGTTGCCTCGGGGTCATCATTGTAGGTACCGGGTCCCTGATTTTTTCGGCTTATGCAAACGACCAGGCAGCCGAAGAGATTGACAAAATCCTGACCGACTCGATCAGGTCAGGCATCGCCGATTCACTGAAAGAAAAAACCGAGGTTGCCTATGCTGCAATAAAGCACGCTTACGACAACTCTGGCAACCGTCCGATTGAAGAAGTCCAGAAAGAAGCTAAGGAAGCGATAAAAAAGCTCAGGTATGGCAAAAATAATGCGGAATATTTCTGGATTCACTCTTACGATCCGAACAATGTTGAAAAGGTGGTAATGCTTGCCCACCCGGTTTCCACACAGCTTGAAGGAACCGAAGTAAACAACTTTGTCGATAAAACACGTTACGAGAACTTCTTTTACAAAGGCAAAATAATACCCAAGAGCTCGTCTCTTGCTGACGAAATCAAGCCCACAAACCTGTTCGTCGACATGAACAAGCTGATCAAGGCTCAGAATGGTGAAGGACTGCTCGGCTATTACTGGGCCAAACCCGGTGCAGCTGCCGACACAGGTTATTCAAAACTCTCTTATGTCAAGCTTTTCGAGCCATGGGGCTGGGTTGTGGGAACCGGGGCCTATGACGATGAGGTTGAAGCCATTGCCCACAAAAGTATCACGAAGGTTGCCGATTCTTTTCACACCAATGAAAGATTTATGATGGCGTCAGTCGTTATAATACTTCTTATCGTCTGCCTTTTCGCCTGGTCTGTGGCAATGGGCCTTACAAGACCAATTGCTTCATGCACAAATCTTCTCGACAGTTTTGCAAAGCTTGGAGACGTGACAATAAATGTGCCTGCAGCTGATCTTAAAAGAGCCGACGAGATCGGTCTTCTTTCTCAGAGTATCGACATGCTCCTGCAGCAACAACGCCAGCAGGCAGCAAATGCAGAAGAACTTGCAGGCGGCAACTGGGGAATCACCGTTACGCCAAAATCAGAGAAGGATGCGCTGGGACTTGCCAACCAGGCAATGATCGAGCAGGTTCATTCGGCCCTCTACCAGGTCAAGATGACTTCTAACGAAGTTGATGCCGGAGCCGGTCAGATTTCTGATGCGAGCCAGTCCCTGTCTCAGGGCGCAACTGAATCGGCTGCGTCTCTAGAAGAAATCAGCAGTTCTGTAACTGAAATAGGCAGTCAGACGAAGGCAAACGCTGAAAATGCTTCGCAGGCCAATATTCTCGCCACCCAGACCAGGAATTCAGCTGAGGCCGGAAATGAAAAAATGGTCGAAATGATGAGCGCAATGACCGGCATACAGGAATCAAGCAAACAGATTGCGAAAATCATCAAAGTAATCGATGACATTGCCTTCCAAACCAATCTGCTGGCTTTGAACGCTGCCGTAGAGGCAGCCCGTGCCGGCAGACACGGCAAGGGTTTTGCGGTTGTAGCTGAAGAAGTGCGCAATCTTGCAAGCCGCAGCGCTAAGGCTGCCAAAGAAACCTCTGATATGATCGAAGGCTCAATCGGCAAAGTTGACAATGGTACAGAAATCGCCAGAGCCACAGAAAAAGCATTTCAGGAAATTCTTGGCAGTTCGGTCAAGGTTGCGGATCTGGTAGGGGAAATTGCGACAGCCAGCAGTGAACAGGCGCAGAGCATTCATGAAATAGGTCAGGGGCTTGACCAGATCGACCAGGTAACCCAGCAGAACACGGCTAACGCCGAAGAAACGGCTGCAGCTGCTGAAGAACTCTCAAGTCAGGCCCGCGAACTGTCTTCGTTGATGGAAAAATTCAGACTGCGCGATTCTCATCAGGTTATCAAACACGAAAGAAGCCACACAAACACATTAAAAAAGGTCGTGAATAAAGCAGAAGCATCGGGTAAAATCAAAAAAGCCACTGTTGAAGAAAAGAAAGCCAATGGAAAAAGTAGCTTAAAATCTGCGCCAAAGGCTTCTGAGGTAATAGCACTTGATGAAACCGAATTTGGAAAATACTGAAAGCTTCGGACAATGGAATATGCAACTCACTGATGAAGAATTCAATCAGATAAGGACCCTTCTGTATAACAGATTCGGAATCAACCTGTCAGACCAGAAACGGGCTCTGGTCATGGGCCGGTTGCGAAAAATCATTATGCAGAAGGGTCTTTCGTCCTTTTCTGATTTTCTTCGTCTGATTGAAAGTGACTCGACCGGAAACGAGCTGCAGACTCTCATTGACAAGATGTCGACCAACCACACGTTTTTCTTTCGCGAGCCCCAGCACTTCAATTTTTTGGCAGATCGAATACTGCCTGAAATAACCGAAAGTCTGGCAAAAAATGGTTCGAAAGATCTGCGAATATGGTGTGCTGCTTCGTCAACCGGCGAAGAACCATATTCGATCATGATGACGATGATGGAATTTTTCAAAACCTCTTATTCGCAATGGAACGCCGGCCTTCTTGCAACCGATATTTCCAGCCAGGTTATTGCGGTCGCCAGGAGTGGCGTTTACAATACAGACCGTGTTCAGAACATTCCGGAGGCCCTGAAAAAAAAGTATCTGAAATTTATCGGCAATGACAACTGGGAATTCATACCTCAGGTTCGCAACGAAATCCTTTTCAGGCTATTGAACCTGATGAACCCGTTTCCTTTCAAGAAACAATTTCATGTGATTTTCTGCCGGAATGTCATGATCTATTTTGACACAAAGACTCGCAACCAGCTGGTTAACAAGCTTTACGAATTCACCGCCCCGGGCGGATATCTGCTGACAGGGCACTCAGAATCTATCAGAACTGCCGACTGCCCATTCGAATATATTCAGCCGGCAATTTTCAGAAAGGGCAAACAATGATGGACAGGAAAATCAGAGTGCTGGTTGTCGACGATTCGGCAATGATTCGCAATATTCTTGCCGATGGTCTGCAGAAAGACCCGACAATCGAAGTTGTCGGCAAGGCAGCAGACCCGTATATGGCCCGCGACAAGATTGTTGAGCTAAAGCCAGATGTAATCACTCTCGATGTCGAAATGCCCCGCATGGATGGTCTTGAATTTCTCAAAAAACTCATGGCTCAATACCCGTTGCCGGTAATTATGGTAAGCGCCCTGACCGAGCGCGGTAAAAAAATAACCCTCGAAGCCCTTGAAGCTGGAGCTGTCGATTTTGTGACCAAGCCGAAAGCCGATGTGGCCCGCGGGCTTGACGAAATGATGATCGAGCTGCGCACCAAGGTGAAGCTGGCGGCTTCGGCAAATGTTTCCCATTTCAAGGTTGCCCGCAGCGAAACACTCAAGACTCTCAGTGCGCCAAGAGCGCTGGCCGAAACAACTGACAAGATTATTGTCATCGGCGCCTCAGCGGGTGGGACAGAGGCGATAAAAGAAGTTATAACAAGGCTCCCCTCTGTTTCACCGGGGGTAGTCATCGTTCAACACATGCCTGAGGGGTTCACCAAACTTTTTGCCGAAAGACTGAACAATCTTTCGCAGATGTTTGTCAAAGAAGCTACCGATGGCGACCGGGTTATGCCCGGCGTGGTGCTTGTCGCGCCCGGGTCATACCAGATGTCGGTTATCCGCTCTGGTGGATTCTATCGCGTTAAGTGTGAAAAAGGCGAAAAAGTCTGCGGGCATTGCCCGTCAGTCGAGGTTCTTATGAGGTCGGCGGCGGCCTGCGCCGGGGCGAATGCGGTTGGGGTGATGCTAACCGGCATGGGCAGCGATGGTGCTGGCGGAATGAAGGCCATGCGCGACGCCGGCGCAAGAACCATCGCCCAGAGCGAAGAAAGCTGCGTCGTATTCGGCATGCCCAAGTCTGCCATAAATGCCGGTGGCGTGGAATTCATCGTATCTTTAAACGATATTGCCGGCAAAGTGCTAAGTCTCTTTTCCTGAGAAGCCCCATTTATAGTTAGGCCCGGCCGGTCGTTTTCGACCGGTTTTTTTCTTTCCGGCGGTCTCAGATTCCTATGTGCAAAAGCTGAAGCAGGTGGGTTTAGCTTGATTTTTTTTTCTGTAGTGATAGACTGGGGCCAGACCTTAAATAATATTTTGTATCTTCGGAGAAAAGGAATGTTTAAAAAAGTTGTTGCTCTTGTTGTGGCTCTGGTAATTGTCTGCACTGCCTCTTTTGCCGCCGAAACCATTTCGGTAAGAGCTGATGTCTGGATGCCTTACAACGGTGAACCGGGTTCTGAAAAGCCTGGCTATGGCATTGAAATGCTGAAAGCAGTTTTCGGGCCGCAGAACATCGAAATCGACTATCAGACCATGCCCTGGAACCGTGTAGTTGCAGAAGCCAGAGAAGGCAAATTCGACTGTCTGGTTGGCGCAGGACCGGGAGATGCTGAAGGCTTCGTTTTTCCGAGTGAAAAAATGGGCGTAATGGCCACCGATCTGTTTGTTAAAGCCGGCAGCACGGTTAAATTCACAGACATTGAAGGTCTGAAATCGATGAAGATTGGCATAATTGCCGACTATTCATATAACAAGGAACTCGATGATTATATCGCCGCCAACAAAGATGATGAACAGAAAATTTTCGTAGCAACCGGCGAAGATGCGCTCGACAAAATGATTAAAATGGTTGGCGCCGGCCGCATTGACGGTTTTGTTGAAAATCCGCTTGTCATGGCCCAGAACGAAGCCAAAGCCGAAGTTGTTTCGGCCGGTCAGGTCGGCAGCCAGGATGACCTTTTCATCGCCTTTTCTCCAGCCAAAGAAACCTCCAAAAAATATGCTGAAATGCTTTCAAAAGGTATCCAGGAACTCAGAGCCAGCGGTAAACTCAAAGAAATCCTTGATAAATACAACATCAGCGACTGGGCCAAATAAGCCAAAGGACTTAAAAAGATGTTTAAAAGTCTGCGGGCCCAGCTTCTACTCTGGGTAATTCTTTTTGTTTCGGCAATTCTGCTTATCGGTGGCGCCATGCAATACCAGCAGCGACGTGCCAAAGCGATAGAAGAGCTGAAAGGCGAATGCGAAAATGCCGCAAAACGCCTTGCGGTTGTTCTTCCGGCCGCAATCTATGCCTTTGAAGATGCTCAGGTCGCAAGATCCCTTCAGGCAGAGATGGAAAACAGGAATTTTCGCCAGATACTTGTAGTCAATGGCCAGAAGGCGAAGGGCTTTGGGCGGGACGATGATTGGAAGCTGAAGGAAGTTGCAGCTCACGACGGCACTCAGCCCTGTTC
>DAOQWI010000060.1:14797-17186 GCA_035342015.1 Candidatus Ozemibacteraceae bacterium
GCCAACCGCCAGGCGGCACTGGTAGCTGAAAAACTTGGCGAAGGTGACCTTACCATTGAAGTTCACCCGGTTTCAGGAAGCGACACCATGGGGCATGCCCAGAAAAAGATGCTCGAATCACTTCGCAACCTTCTTTCTGAGATACACATTGTATCAGCCTCTCTGACAGAAGGCTCTGAAGGAGTTTCAAGTGCCAGCGATGCTCTCAGCAATCAGACCACCGGTGAGGCGGCTTCTGTGCAGCAGATCAGCAGTTCTCTGGCAGACATTGCCTCAAGAGCCAGGTCAAATGCCGAAAAATCTGAAATTGTCAGAGTTCTCGCCAATGAGGCGCGCGATGCGGCAACCGCCGGCAATGAAGAGATGGGCAACATGGTTCTATCGATGGGCGAAATAAGCAATGCTTCGACCCAGATTGCCAAAGTAATCAAGGTTATCGACGACATCGCGTTTCAAACGAATCTTCTGGCACTGAATGCGGCGGTTGAGGCGGCACGCGCCGGCCGACACGGAAAAGGATTTGCGGTAGTAGCAGATGAAGTCAGAAATCTGGCCGGGCGAAGTGCCAAAGCTGCGCGTGAAACCGGCGAGCTTATTGAAAGCACGGTTCAGAAAGTCAAGAATGGCGCTGAAATTGCCGGAAAAACCAATACCGGTCTGCAAACGATTGTCGGTGCCGTTCTCAAAACTACTACCCTCATCGAAGAGATTGCCCTGGCCAGCAAGGAGCAGGCAAGTGGTGTCGACCAGATTTCCGGCGGTGTTTCGGCTATCGAGTCGGCGACCCAGGAAAACTGTGCCACAGCCGAAGAAACCGCAGCAGCTGCCGAAGAGCTTAATAAAATGGCAAAACAACTGAGCGATCTGCTCAAACGCTTCAAGCTGACCTGAAAAAAAACAGAAAGAAGCTTAAACGTTACCGCCGGTGAATCAAGATTCACCGGCGGTAACCAGTTTTTACGGGTCTAAATTTTAAAACCCAGTTTTTATCTTTCGATAAGTCTGAAGCGTGACAGAGTTTCGTGAAGTCTGCCCGAATGATTTGAAAGTTCAAGCGCTGATGCGGCTATCTCTTCGGCATTCGCGGTATTCTGCTGGGTTACACGGTCAATCTGGCCCAGTCCGGAGCTGATTTCTGCAATACAGGTGGCCTGTTCATTACTTAGAACCGCAATATTCTCGACAATCTCGGCCGCCTTTGAAATGCCGCTGAATATTTCTTTCAGGGCTGCAGATGTCTGATTGGCAACCGCCGTGCCATTGCCGACCTTGGCATTTGAAGATTCTATCAGTTCAGAAGTCTCTTTTGCGGCCTTGGCGCTTCGGCCAGCGAGGTTGCGAACCTCTTCGGCTACAACAGCGAAGCCCTTGCCGTGTCTGCCGGCCCTGGCGGCTTCTACGGCAGCATTGAGAGCAAGCAGATTGGTTTGAAATGCGATATCATCAATTACCTTGATAATTCTGGCAATCTGCTGGCTCGAAGTTCTTATTTCTTCCATGGCACTGACCATTGAAGCCATCTGGACACTGCCCTTTTCTGCATCATTGCGAGCGGCAAGAGCCAGCTGGCTTGCGGTCTGAGCATCTTTCGCATTTTGTCTTGAGCGCGAATCGACTTCGGCCATGGTCGAAGAGATTTCTTCAAGAGAGGCTGCCGACTCGGTAGCGGCCTGCGACAACTCTTCGCTGGCCCCACCGACATCTCTGGCCCCCGCGTCGACTTTTCCGGCAATTTCGTTCACTTCGCCGAGCTTTTCGTTCATCTGGTGAACCATTTTCTGTAAAGCCAGCGAAAAATTATCTCTTTCTGAGCGCACTTCTACAGTCTGAACCCAGTTGCCTTCTGAAATACTGGCAATAATCTGCGCCTGTTGTCGTTGTGAATTGATAAGCATCTGTACAGCCCTTACCAGCTGACCGATTTCATCACTTCTCTTCAGATATACTTCGGGGGCATCTACCGAAATGTCGCCCTGTTCGGCAACGTTTGCCAGAAGACTGACACCGGCCATAATCGGCCTGGTGATCTGCACAATGTTAACCAGCGAAAAAACTACCAGTGCCAGAGCGATCAGAAGAAAAATAGCAACAACATAAGACCTGATCGTCTGCGTTTCGCGATCTATTTTCTCGGCATTTTCGACAGTGGCGACTCGATGTTCGGCAACCTTTCTGTCAAGCCAGGTTCTCAGGGCATCTGCCGGATTACCTGGTGCGGCGATCCACTCGGCGGCGTCATAGGAATTGTTCTTTTTTATTTTATCAATGCCGTCATTGATAAATGAAATCAGCTTTTCTTTTTCGGCATTATCGATTCCGAGCTGAAGAGAAGCGAAAGCTGCGACATTCTTTTCCATCAGAGAGACCATGGCATCAGGTGATTCACCGA
>DAOQWI010000061.1:0-17060 GCA_035342015.1 Candidatus Ozemibacteraceae bacterium
GTGTGTTAAAATGATGGCATGGGAGGTAAAATATGACTGAGCATCGTACCTGTGTTCCATGCAGTTCTGATATGGAGCCTCTGACCCGTGAGGCGTGCGAAACATATTTAACTGGTCTGCCGGAATGGCAGCTCGATTCTGAAGCGAGAGAGATTACCCGCAAATTTGTCTTCAAGGACTTTGCCGAAGCCATGAGCTTTGCTGTTAAAGTCGGCAGGCTGGCTGACGAAATGGGCCATCACCCGGTTCTGACGATTGGCTGGGGTTTTTGCAAGGTAAAATTTAAAACCTCAAAAATCAACGGCCTGCATAAAAATGACTTTGTCATGGCTGCGCATGTGAATCGTCTCTGAAAAGCAGCAAATAAAAAAGGCGTCGATTACTCGACGCCTTTTTTGTTACGGGTTATTACTTTTTGTCGGTGCAGGCTTTTTCGCAGGTATCTTTGCAATCAGCTTTGGCTTTGTCAGCACAGGCTTCGTGTTTGTCAGAGCAAGCTTTGCCGGTCTTTTTGCAGCATTTGTCGCCCTTGTTGCTGCAGCATTCGGTTTTTGCCTTGTCTGTGCAGGCTTTTTCGCAGGCATCTTTGCAATCAGCTTTGGCTTTGTCGGCACAGGCTTCTTTGCAGTTCATGTGTTTGTGGTGGCGGTGTTTTCTGCTGCGCTTGTTGTAGCGTGACCAGGGTTTCTTGTCGCCACAGGCTTTTTTGCATTTTTCTTTGCATTCTGCCTTGTTCAGGCCCTTGCATTCTTCTTTGCAGAGACCCTTGCAGGTATCTTTGCACATTTCTTTGCATTTGTCTTCGCAGGCCTTTTTGACTTCGTCACATTTTTTGTGTTTGCTGCAATCAGATTTGCAGACGTGTTTGCCGTGCTTTTTGTGCTTGCGGCCATGCTTGTTATAGCGTGACCAGGGTTTTTTGCCGTCTTTTTTATCGGCCTTTTCAACTTTAGCCGGTTCGTCAGCCTTTTTAACTTCGGTTTCGGTCTGTTTGCCCTGGGCAACGCTTTCGAGATACTGTTCCCATTCGGCTTTCTTTTCGGCGAAAGTCAGATTGAGAAGGTCGAGATTCTGCCGATCTTCGACAGTCGGGTTGCTCTTGGTTACCAGCGCCATAATCTGCTGACGCAGTGACTGCATCTGAGAAACGTGGTCGAGCCAGGCTTCATTGCTGACAGCGCCAATGGTGCCTGCGAATGCCGGCACTGCGAAACAGAAACCAAGAAGAAGTACGAGAAATTTCTTCATATTGCCTCCAATGGTAAATTTAACTTGAGTATTTTACTTTAATTCAAAGCAAATTGCAAAAGTCAGGTTATTTTGTTGCGGCGTTTTCGCCGGTGCGGAAGCTGATAAAGTGCATTTCACCTTTTTTCAGCTCGATTGCTTCAAGATTGAGCTTGAAGGGGAACTTTTCGAGGTCGAGCACCGGGTTGATCTTTTTGATGATCATACCAACGAATGATCTTGGCATGGTCATGCGGTTGACTTTCATCTTTTTGGCATGAAACCAGATTTCTTTGCCAGCTTTGATCGAAAGATGCCCGTTTGCCCAGAATTCAACCTTAACCAGTCCATATTTGGTCGACCCTGACAGGGCCATATTGCCCGGGGTCAATTCGATGCGGGGCTTGTCGACCTTGATTGATTTGCTTTTGGCTTCGAGGAAAGCGTTGAGGTCAGATTCGAGAATGCTGACATCCATGTTGATGTTGCTCATCGAGACCGGGTCGATCTTTTCTTCTTCGAGCAGTTTGCGGGTGTCGAGCTGCACATCTTCGAAGTCGATATCGGCGCGGTTCAGGGTCAGATTATCAACGCTGCCGCGCGATGTGAAAACCTCAATCTTTTTGAAGCGGCCGCGGGCCGTGTGTTCATCGTCGATCGGCGTCAATTCGATGGTAAGGGTCGCCGGATTTTCGAGAATTTTATTCATCGAAGAGATCAGCCTGCTTCTGATAATTGAAGGATCAGAAGCGATTCTGGCGGTAATTTCGGGGTCGGGAGTGTACGAGGCATTATCGGCAAAAAGCGGAGCAAGAACGCCGAACACCATGACTATAAGCAGCGTTGAAAAAAATCGGCGCGGTTTTGGCATAAACTTCCTTTACTCAAAAAGGTTACTGTCAGATATTCTAACTGTTTTCAGAATGGTTTTCCAGCAATTCCATACACAATTGCCATCATACCGTTCAACGGTTCGACCGGCCAGAAAGTTTTTCATGACATGATCGCGCATGGTTGTGTCTGTGGTTGCAACCGAATAAATTTTTTCGGCGGCAATCGGCTGTTTCGAGATCAGCATTTCGCGTAACTGCCCGCCCAGAACCGAAAAATCACAACCCGAAAAAGCCAGTGCCGACATGCCATGCTCTTTTACCAGTAATTCTGCAAGGCTTTGCAGTTCGGCGCCTGAAAGTCTGAAACGTTGAACCCGGTCATTCGGCATGCAGGTCAGCAATTGCGCCGTTGTGACGACGTTATCAGGCAAATGCCTGAAATCAGGGGGAAGGGTAATCGCAATGTCGGTGCTGGCGCTAAGTCTGATAATGTGGGCGTGAGCCTGCGGGTTAAATCTTCTGGCGCTGGTTGAAGAGCCTGAGGTCGTTGGGATAACTCTGAGAGTTTCAAAAAGACCTGGCTTTAAGGCCTGTATTGCATCTCGATGCCAGTGTCTGGCATTGATCGAGCTGGTTTTGGCGAGTGGCAGCATGCGCAGAGTCAATCTCGGGAACCCATGGGTTTTGCGGATAATATTGAGCATCGGCAAAAACCGGTTGCCGGGCGCAAAGGTCATCATGAAAACATTTTCGCTGCGGGTCGGGTTGTAATTCGAGAGGGGCGTCTGCTGGCCAGACATTGGAACCTGAATCAGGAAATGAATTCCGGGGCGGCGCCTGAATTCACCGGCAATGCGCTCAAACATGGCAAAATCGCCATAAACGGTCGAGATGCTGAAGCTTTCAGGCCCTAAGCCGGGATTGAGCCGGTTGAGGGCTCTGACCGGGTCGTCGATCGTATCGGTTCCGAAGACCATCGACTGCAGGTTCCGGCACAATTCAGGTTCGATAAAATTGAAAAACCAGAAGTCGATGCCATCGAATTTTTGTTGCATGAAGGGCTTGAACATCGGGCTTTTATCTTCGGAATCAAGATTGGTGAATAATCTCTGCCGAAAACCCCGGTTTATCACATTACTGTTGAGAACTTCGATGTCAGCCGCACTTACGGCAGTGACCGACGGATTGCATCTGGCGATTAAATCTCTTTCGAGCTGGCCCTGGGTAAAGTAGCTTAACGGCACGAAAAAATCTGAATCGTTGCCAATTGCATAAACAATCGAGGTCTTTGACCGGTCGCGTTTGAAAGAGTCGATTGTATCAGGGATTTTCCATGCTGCTGATTCATGAAACTGCAGATCGGGCATGAGTTCTGAGAGTTGGCCCTGAAAGTTGCCCGGAAAAAAAATCTGAACCGGTTTAAACACCTCTGCCGATGCAGACTTTACCAGGAGCAGAACAGTAATGCCGACTGCCAGCAGAAGTCGTAAACGAAACTGCGACAAAAGACCGGAGCTTTTACAGTTTTCGCTATTGATAAGCATTTTTAATCATTGATTCTTTTCACAATGTAAAAGCCGACAAAGGCGAAAATGATGTTCTGGGCCCAGGCGGCGAGCATTGGCGGTAGAAAACCTGATTTGCCGAGGGCAGTGAACAGACTCATCATGACGTAATAGATGAAAATGATGAGAATCGAAACCCCGAAGCCGATAAAGGCGCCGCTGCGACTGTTGGTGAGCCCGAAACTGGCACCGATGATGGCGAAGAAAAAACTGGCGAATGGCAGCGAGGTCTTCATGGCCAGACCGACCCGCATTTCAGTGGTATCCATGAATTGAGTGCGCTCATAAGCTTCGATTCTACCCTTGAGTTCAGAGTAGCTCATTTCATTTGGCTTTTTGCTTTGTCTGGCGAAGTCTTCGGGGCTTTCTTCGATTGTGGTTATTCGCATTTCGGGGCGGGTTGCAGGTGCTGCCAGCCCGTCTGTTTCAGAGTAAGACTGTTCGATTACCGATTTGAGAACCCATGCCGAGCCATCCCATTCGGCGGTGCCCGCAGAAATGCGTTTTTCAAGCACACCTTTGTCATCATAATATTCAAGCAGAACTTTTTCCATCAGGCCGCGTTTTTCGTAGACCTTGCGGGCATAGGCAAAGGCCCCGTCCGAAGTTCGCATTACTGAATTTTCAGATGCCTCCGGCTCGACAAGCCGCATGATTTCGAGCCGCCTGATGTTTCTGGCTTCCTGGTTTGCGGTCGGAACGACAAGTTCGTTGAACACGAAACTGAAGAGAGTGACCATCAGAGCAAAGATAACGACTGGCACAAGAATTCTGAAAAAATTGGTGCCCCCGGCCCTGAGAGCAGTTGTCTCGGAGTCTTTCGACATGCGGCCGAACACGAGAAGGTTTGCCAGCAATACTGACATCGGGAAGGTGAAAATCATATCCTGGGGCAGGCGGTTGAGAAACCAGCGCCCCATGACGCTCATCGGAATATTTTCGTTAACAATGCTTTGCAGAGTCGACATCAGGGGATCGATGGCGATAATGGTAACAAAAAGGAAAAAACCAAAAAGGAACGGCCCGATCAGCTGAGTGAATATGTATCTGTCGAGAATTCGGATCATTATTATGAGTTTAACTCTGGCGGTTTTAAATTTTTGAGGCAGATGGTATTATGACTCTCAATTTACCATATTTCAACCTTCGATGAGAAAGGAAACAGAAAATTGAAGATAGCCATGATTGGAACAGGTTACGTCGGATTAGTTACCGGCACCTGTTTTGCTGAATCTGGAAACGATGTTGTCTGCGTCGATACAAACGAAAAAAAGATCAATGACCTGAAAAATGGCATTATTCCGATATATGAGCCCGGCCTTGACTCTCTGGTCAAAAGAAATGTTGAAGAAGAGAGACTTTCGTTTACCACCAATCTTGAAGAGGCCGTAAAAAAGTCACTTCTGCTTTTTATCGCGGTCGGAACCCCGCCAGGCGAAGATGGCTCAGCCGATCTGCAGCATGTTCTTGCCGTTGCCCGTGGTATTGGCTGTTGCATGACTGAATTCAAGATCATTGTCGACAAGTCGACAGTTCCGGTTGGCACTGGCGCCAGGGTGCGCGCAACCATTCAGGCAGAACTCGACCGCCGCGACGAAAATATTCCCTTTGACGTGGTCAGCAACCCTGAATTTCTCAAAGAGGGTAATGCCATCGACGATTTTATGAAGCCTGACCGCGTGGTTATCGGCTGCGAAGATGTGCGCACCGGTGAGTTGATGAAGGAGCTTTATTCGCCTTTTGTTAGAACCGGCAAGCCGATTCTCACCATGGATATCGCTTCTGCCGAAATGACTAAATACGCGGCCAATGCGATGCTGGCGACTAAAATTTCATTTATGAACGATATTGCCAACCTCTGCGAAAAGCTTGGTGTCGATATTTCGCAGGTGCGACAGGGGATTGGCTCAGACAGCCGCATTGGCTACCCGTTTATTTTTCCGGGGGCCGGCTACGGCGGTTCATGTTTTCCGAAAGATGTTCAGGCGCTTGTGAAAATGGGCGAACAGAACAATTATCATCTGCAGATTCTTGAAGCGGTCGAAGCGGTTAACGAGCGCCAGAAAAAGGTTCTTTTCAATAAGCTCAAAGCAAGATTTGGCGCAGAACTGAAGAACAAGACAATTGCGGTATGGGGTCTGGCATTCAAGCCCAATACCGACGACATGCGCGAGGCGCCGTCGATCGTTTTGATCGAAAACCTGCTGGCCGAAGGCGCCAAAGTCAAGGCTTACGACCCCGAAGCGATGAAAGAGGCCCACAAGGTGTTTGGCGATCGCATCGCTTATGGCAAAAAGGTCTATGAGATTCTCGACGGGGCTGACGCACTCGTGATTGTAACTGAATGGAACGAGTTCAGGCGCCCTGATTTTGATAAGATCAAGACCCTGCTTAAGCAGCCGGTCATTTTTGACGGGCGCAATCTTTTTGAGCCGAAAAAAATGGCTCAACTCGGATTTGAATATGAAGGGATCGGGAGAAAGCAATGAAACTGGTACTTCCTGTAGCAGGCAAAGGCACACGATTAAGACCACACACATTTACCAAGCCCAAATCTCTGGTTCGTGTTGCTGGTAAAACCGTTTTGCAGCACGTAATCGACGGGCTGAAAAAACTTAAAATCGATGAATACATCATCATAACTGATGAAAATGGCCATATAATTCAGCGGTATGTCGAAAAGCATTACCCTGAGTTGAAGGCCACCTACATTCAGCAGACCGAGCTTCTCGGTCCGGCGCATGCCGTTTCTCTGGCTGCTCCGCGTATCAACGAGGGCGATGATGTTCTTGTTGTGTTCAACGACACGCTGTTTGTAACTGATCTGAGCCGCATTCCGATTCTCTGCCAGGGGCTCGACGGTTTGATTTATTCAAAAGAAGTCGAAGATCCGAAGCGTTTCGGGGTTAACGTCATGAAAGACAATATCATCGTCGACATGGTAGAAAAACCCGATACACCGGTAAGCAACCTGGCTCAGGTCGGTATGTACTATCTCAAAGATGGCCGGCGCTTCATGAACTACATTCAGCGCAGCATTCAGCAGAATCTGCGCGTCAAGGGTGAATTCTACCTGCCTGAGGTTTTCAAACTGATGATCGCCGATGGCATGAAGCTCGGCGCTCCCGAGATCGAACAGTGGCTCGACTGCGGTAAGCCCGAAACACTGCTTCAGACAAACAAGGTTCTGCTTGAGCGGGCTCAGGGCAACCACATCTGTATCGAGGGCTGCGTTATTATTCCACCCGTATCGATTCACCCGAGTGCTGAGGTAAGGCACAGCGTTATCGGTCCATACGTGTCGATTGCCAAAAATTGCAAAATTCACGATTCGATTATCAGAAACTCGGTTATAAATCCATACTCGGTGTTGCGAAATACCATGCTTGACGAATCTCTGATCGGCGATGCGGTAGAACTGTCAGGACAACTGCAGAGATTGAACATCGGCGACAACAGCGTTATCGATCTGAGCGGGCGAAACTGAGACAAAAAAGGAGAACCGATGCTGGACGGCAAATCAATTCTGATCACCGGTGGAACCGGATCTTTCGGTAAAGCCTTTGTTAAAAAAGTTCTGCGCGACCACAAACCGCACAAGATCATTGTTTACTCACGCGACGAATTCAAGCAGTATCAGATGCAGCAGATGTTTGCATCTGACCGTCTGCGATTTTTTATCGGTGACGTTCGTGACGAAAAGAGGCTTTATCGCGCCCTTACCGGTGTCGATTACGTCATTCACGCAGCTGCGATGAAGCAGGTGCCGGCATCTGAATACAACCCGTTCGAAGCGGTTCAGACAAACATCATGGGAGCGCAGAATCTGATTACCGCCTCTCTTGAAGCCGGCGTTCAGAAGGTCGTCGCCCTGAGCACCGACAAGGCCTGCAACCCGGTGAATCTGTATGGTGCCACCAAGCTTTGCTCTGACAAGCTCTTCATTGCCGCGAATGCTTATTCCGGCAAGCTGGTTACCCGCTTTTCGGTCGTGCGCTACGGCAATGTTCTCGGCAGCCGCGGCAGCGTGGTGCCTCTTTACCGCGAACTGGCGGCGAAGGGCGAAGATCTGCCGGTTACCGATGAACGCATGACCCGCTTCTGGATAACCCTGCCGCAGGCGGTTCAGTTCGTTATCGACTCATTCAACCTCATGAACGGCGGCGAACTGTTTATTCCGAAAATCCCGAGCATGCGCATCACCGATCTGGCCGAGGCCATCGCCCCCGGCTGCAGAATAAAGAAAATCGGTATCCGGCCTGGCGAAAAACTGCATGAAATGATGATCTCGCGCGACGATTCGCGACATCTTTTCGAGCTGGGTGACCGCTACATTAAAATGCCCGATTTCCCGTTCTGGAAAGTAGTGCTGCCGGAAGGCGCCATACCTGTAATCGACGGTTTCGAATACGCCAGCGACACCAATACCCAATGGCTCGATGTTGAACAGCTCAAAAATGTTCTGCAGCAGGAAGGTGTGGTCGAGTGAGCTTTATTCCATACGGTCGGCAGCATATTACCGACGAAGATATCGCAGCGGTTGTAAAAGTTCTCAAGTCTGATTATCTGACGCAGGGGCCGGCTATCGAGGCCTTCGAAAAGGCTCTCTGCCAGGAAACCGGTGCCCAGTTTGCGGTGGCCTGCAGTAACGGTACTACCGCCCTGCATCTGGCAGCCATTGCCGGCGGAATTGGCCCTGGCGATCGTGTGGTGGTGCCGCCGATAACCTTCGTTGCCAGCGCCAACTGCGCCCGCTACAACGGTGCCGAAATTCTCTTTGCCGATATCGACCCGGCGACTCTGACGATGTCGCCGCTGGTCTGCCGGCGCATTCTTGAAAAATGTGCCGCCGAAGGGCGGCCGGTTAAGGCGGTAATCACCGTCGATCTGGCCGGGCACCCGTGTGACATGCAGGCTTTTGCCCTGCTGAAAAAAGAATTCGGCTTCGTCTGGATTCAGGACGCCTGTCATTCAATCGGCGCCAGCTGGGAAGACAACCTCGGCATACGCTGGAAAGTCGGTGAATTTCCGGCAGTAGATATGACGGTTTACAGCTTTCACCCGGTTAAACACATTACTACCGGTGAGGGCGGCATGATTTCGACACATTCTGAAGCTCTGGCGGCCAATATGCGGCTGCACCGCAGTCATGGCATCATGCGCGAGCCTTCAGGGTTTCAGAACGCCGCTGAGGCTTTCGCTGCCGATGGCAGCGCCAACCCCTGGTATTATGAGATGCAGAAGCTTGGCTTCAATTACCGCATTACCGACCTTCAGGCAGCTCTGGGGGCGTCTCAGCTGGGGCGCCTGGCAGAAAACATTGTAAAACGGCAGGCGATTGTCGCCGCTTACCAGAGCCGGCTTGCCGGTCTGCCGTGGCTGAAGTTTCCGCAGGTTGCCGACGGAGTCAGTCATGCATACCATCTGGCAGTCGTTCAGATAGATTTTGCTGCCGCCGGGCACAGTCGTGCTGACGTTATGACCAGGCTCAGAGCTGACGAAATCGGCACGCAGGTGCATTATATTCCGATTCCGATGATGCCTTATTATGCCGGCATTGCAGATTTGACAGAGGTTCCTGATGCGCTGGCCTATTATAGGCAGGCTTTGTCATTGCCGTGCTTCCCGCAGATGGGCGATGCTGAAATCGACCGGGTCTGCAGTTCTCTGAAAAAGGCACTGGCATGAACAGCAGGGTTAAAAATCAGGTGGTCATTCAGGCAAGAATGGGTTCGACCCGCCTGCCCGGAAAAACAGCTTTAAAACTTGGCCGCCGCACGGTTCTCGAACACGTTGTTCGCCGCAGTGGCGCCGCCATGCTGGTTAACCGGGTCGTTGTCGCTACTACCGAACTTGCCGGTGATGACGAGCTTGCCACCTGGTGTGATGAACACGGAATTCCCTGTGTGCGGGGCAGCTCAGAAGATGTTCTGTCACGCTATCTGCTGGCGGCTGAAAAGTTTCCATGTGAGAACATCATCAGAATTACCGCTGACTGCCCGCTGATCGACCCGGGCATCATCGATGCGCTTCTTTCGCTGCATGCCGGCAGCGGTGCCGATTATACGTCGAATGTCATTCCGCCGACTTTTCCGGTGGGTTTCGATGCCGAGGTTATCAAAACATCAGTGCTGCAGAATGTCGGCCGCCTGGCTGAGCTGGTTTCACATCGTGAGCACGTCACCCTGTTTATTCGCGAGAACCTTGACCGCTTCAAAACCGCCAACCTCAGCTACGGACAGAGCTATGAACATATAAGACTGACGCTCGATCGGGATAACGATTATCAACTGCTGAAAAAAGTTTTTGCCCATTTCGAAAACGGGCCTGAGCTTTTTTCATTCTATCAGATCATGGAATTTTTCGAACAGAACCCTGATTTGATTGCAATCAACTCAGATGTCGACCGATTCGAAGGCATGAAAAAGTCGGCGGCGTCAGAGAACCGCAGGCTTAAATGGCAATAGTTCTCAACCGGCGTGGGCTGATACCGACAAAAACAGCGGTTTTCAGGGTTGATGCCGGCCCCGGCATCGGCATGGGGCATTTCATGCGCTGCCGCACCCTCGCTTTTGAGATGATCAGGCGCAACTGGGTCGTTTTTTTTGTCGGGCACGGCCTGCCCGAAGAACTGCTTGAAGAGACTTCGGGCGATGTTAATCGGATGATAAACCTCATCGACTTTGCTCACTTCAAAGAATCACGCGAAGATGCGGTCGCTTTTTTCAACTTTCTCAGTGAACGCTTTCATTGGTTTGTCGACTGCGTCATCATCGATACCTATCGCTACAGCCGAGATGATTTTGCTCTTTTTCAGCGATTCAACCCGGGCAGAGTGCACGTCGTCGTCATTGACGACCTGGCCGATCGCGATACCCCGGCTCAGATCGTCATCAATCCGAACCCACTGTTCGATCCGATGCCCTACAATCGCCAGAAAATACCCTATATTATCTGCGGTGAAAAATATACCCTGATCAGGCCCGAAATTGCCGCCATTATCGGCAGAACTTATCGTGCCGATGGCCCGATCATGGTGACTCTCGGCGGCGGTGATGTGGTTGAGCATCTGATGAAAGTGCTCGAAGCCATACCCGAAGATATTCCGAACCCCGTATGCATTTCTGTTTCTGACAACTGCCCGCGCCTTGAGATTGAGGCGTGGGTGGCCCGCAATCCGACCCGGCGCTATATAAATACCGACAGCCGGAAATTTCCTGAACTGCTCGCCAGTGCGTCTCTGGCACTGACCGGTGGCGGCACCACGCTCTGGGAGGTCTATGCGCTCGGGGTTCCGAGTCTGTGTCTGCTGTGGGTTGACAATCAGCGCCAGACTTCGGTTATCATCAAGGAGCAGGCGACCAGTTTTCTGATCGACATTGTATCGCGCATAAACATAGACCTGCAGTCTGAATGGCTTGAAAACAGCCTGCAGACTTTTGTTAAAACTGCCGGGGTGCAGGGCCAGACAAGAAGTGTTCAGCAGCAGGGCTTTTGCGCCGATGAAGTGATCAGCCGTGAAAAAACCAGTCTTGGTATCGGCAGCAGCGATCTTATCGATGCCGACTTTATCAGAAAAACTCTGGCGCGTTTGCATGCTGAACCTGAATTCTGGAAGGAAATGATCAGGCGTCAGCAGGCGCTTATCGATGGCAGGGGTGCGCAGCGATGTGTCGATGTGATTGATAATTCTCAGTGGCTTGCGGTTCCGTTATTAGCAGCAGATTGGAGTAGAACCTATGAAAATTGGTAAATTCGAAATCGGTGAAAACCGGCCCTGTTTCATCATTGCCGAAGCGGGCAGCAACCATAACCGTGATTTCAATAACGCGAAAAAGCTGATCGACGTGGCAGTCGAAGCCGGCGCCGATGCGGTAAAATTTCAGATTTTTTCGGCCGAAGCGATTTATTCGAAGAAAACCCCGATGGCCAGCTATCTTAAAAAGGAAAAACTGGCAAAAGATAATGAAACTCTGTGGGATGTCATCAAACGCATCGAAATTCCGCGCCAGTGGACTCCTGACCTGATGGCCTACTGTCGCGAAAAGGGCATCATGTTTCTTTCGACCCCTTTCGATCTTAAAGCTGTCGATGAACTCGAAGCTGCCGGAGTTGAGGCTTACAAAGTCGCCAGTTTCGAAATTACCCATCTGCCGATGCTGCGGAAAATCTCGGCGACCGGCAAACCGATCATCCTTTCTACCGGCATGGCGAGCCTTGAAGACATCGAAGTGGCTCTGAAGGCTGTTAAAGAAGGCGGCAGCAGCCAGGTCGCCCTTCTGCACTGCGCCATTGCCTACCCTCCAAAATATGAAGACATCAATCTGCGGGCTATGGATACCATGAAGCAGGCTTTTCAGGTGCCGGTCGGTTTCTCTGACCACACCATGGGGCATGTAACCGATGTGGCGGCCGTTGCCCGCGGTGCCTGCATCATCGAGAAGCACTTCACCCTGTCACGCAATCAGGAAGGTCCTGATCACCCGTTCTCGCTCGAGCCGCATGAGCTGAAAGAGATGATTACCGCCATCAGACAGACCGAAAAAATACTCGGGTCGCCCTTCAAACAGCACACGGTTGCCGAAAACGAACTTTACCGCATTGCCAGGCGCAGTCTGGTCGCAGCGGTAAAAATTCCGGCCGGAACAAAGATCACCGAAGAGATGATTGCTGTAAAAAGGCCCGGTTTCGGGATTCCGGTACGGCACATGGAAATCGTGATCGGACGCACCGCAAAAGTTGATATCGACGAGGACGACATTCTCACATGGGAAATGATCTGAAACTGAGACGCTGGCAGGCGGATGACTGCCGCCTGCTGCACGAATGGCGCCTGCATCCTGCTAATCGCCGCTGGTTTGGCGACAGCAGTGAGATCTCTTTCGAGGCACACCAGGCCTGGTTTGGGCGTTTCATGGCCGACAGGAACCGTTTTGGCTTCATTCTTGAAGAAGACGGGCGGCCGGTGGCTCAGATTCGTTTCGATCCGGCCGAGATGCCTGGCTGTTACCGCATTTCGCTGTCGACGGCCCCTGATTGTGCCGGCAGAGGTCTGGGCAGTCAGATTCTGCGAATGGGCTGCGCAAGCGCTGAAATGCAAGAAGGGGCCATGCTGTTTGTTGCCGAGACCCGCATCGACAACCTGCCGTCACAGAAAGTTTTTCAGCGGCAGGGTTTTGTCGAAGCCGGACGGCATATTTATGCCGGGGCCGAACATCTTGCCTGGGTAGCGCCTTCAGTGCGGCTGGCTGCTGGCCATCGCCTGTCTCTGAGAATATGGGCAGAAGAATCTCTTGTCGAAAGTCTCAGACGCATGCTCGGAGTGACCGGCCTTGCCGATATTTCTGACGAGGCCGAAGTCAGCCTGTTTTTTGATGCGGCGAGCAGTGACGATGCCGAAGCTGGTGGGCCGGTTTTTCATTTCAATACCGCCGCTGCGGTGATTCTTGATCTGGCGAATGATGTGCCATTCAGCCTGGCTCTGCCGGTTGAATTCAGAACCATTGCAGTGGCAGTGGCCCAGACAGCGGCAGCGCTGCATCATGCGATTACCTGGGCCTGACTGCTTTTTCCCTGCGCGGGGAGGGCTTTACCTCGTGCCCTGTATTGTTATATATTCGTTGCGAATCAACACAAAGGAACCCTGCCGATGAAAGCCAATGTCTATGCACGGAACATGAAAGTGCTGCGCCGCCGTATGCCGGTGCTGGCCAAAGCCATGGAAATGATACCCCCTTCAGGGTGCGAATATATCGTCGAAGAGGCCAAAGACGGGTCGATGACCCTTGCCATCAAAAGAGATGACAAGGTTTATCAGGTTCACAGCAAATACAATCCCCAGCGTGAAGCGACTCAGCAGATCGAAAATTCTAAACTGATCAATCCAAAACTGCTGCTGGTGCTCGGGCTTGGGCTTGGTTATCATCTCAGGGCCTGTCTTGAGCAGCTTAAAGAGAAAAATCATTTTATCGTTCTCATCGAAAAAGACGTCGATGCGCTGCGGGTGGCCCTTGAAACCGTCGATATGACCGATTTGCTCGAATCAGAGAAGATTCGCTGGGTTGTCGGTGTGCCGGAAGAAGAGGGTTATGCGGTTCTCAACGATATGATCAAGAATGCCGGTATCGCGCTGCAGCTGTTTCTCAAGACCCTGCAGGTTTTCGACCACCCGGTTATCGACAAGGTGCATGGCAACTATCATAAGCACATGCTCAAATGCTTTCGCGAGGCTGCACACGCGATTATCTTCAATTACGGCAACTGCCCCGAAGATTCGATGATCGGTGTCGAGAACATCATGAAAAACCTCGCCACCATCATCAGAAACCCTGGTGTTAAAGATCTTTACGGGGCTTTCAAGGGCAAGCCCGGCATTATCGTTTCGACCGGGCCATCGCTCGACAAGAACGTCAGAGAGTTGAAACGGGCAGTCGGCAACTGTGTGATGATCGCCGCGGACTCAGCGCTCAAGAGTCTGCTGAAGCACGATATTGTGCCGCACGCCGCTGTCAGTCTCGAACGCATTATGCATGTCGCCACGATGTTCAAAGAACTGCCCGACGATTACAAAAAACAGATTTATCTGGCGGCCTGCCCGGTAATCAGGCGTGAATCATACGAAGCCTGGCCGGGGCCGACCTTTATGGTTTATCGCGCCTTTGCACACTTTGACTGGATCAACATGCCGAAGGGAACTCTGCAGGTCGGGCCCTCGTGCTCGAATATGGCATTCAAGATTCTCGAAGCCCTTGGCTGCGACCCGATCATTCTCGTCGGTCAGGACTGCGCCTTCAAAAGCGCCGAAAAAACCCATGCCGACGATGCGCCCAGCGTTACCAACCTGAAGCTGAAAGAAAAAGATCTGATCAAGGTTAAAGGTAACTACGAAGAGTTTGTTTATACCAACCAGATTTATGATCTGTTCAGGCGCGGTTTTGTCACCGACCTCGCCCAGTATCGCGGCACCTGTATCAATTCTACCGAGGGTGGCGCTTATATCGAAGGCACGACCCTGATGCCTTTGAAGGAATCGATCGACAAATACTGCACCCGCCCGATCGCGACCCTCGATCTGATTAAAAAGCATCTTCGCTACCCGACCGATGGTGATATCACCCGCGAATGGCGCAATTTTCGCAAAATCATTCTCGAAACCCGCAAAGAGGTTGAGGGTGTCATCGACTACTGCGACAAAGGCGAAAAGCTCGTCAGAGACTTTGAAGAACGGCTCGAACGTGAGTCTTTCAGCCAGATCGAAGATTTTCTCGCCAGGTTTCCCGATGCCGATCTCGACAAGATTCACGGCGAAATGACGATGGCGCGCAGTAAAATCATCACCTTCGGCAAATATTTTGCCCTGTATCTGATGCATATCGTGCAGATGATCATCGTCAAATTCGAAATGGATTTCAACGAACTGCCAACCCTCTGCCAGGACCCGAAACGTTGCAAATTACAGGGAATAAAGCTGATGAAACGCTGGTTTCCGACGATTGGCGATGTCTGTCGCCTGTCTCTCAAACTGCTGGTAGATGCCTTCGAAGATCTCGACAAGGAATTCGGCCATCTGCTGGAAAAGCGAATTTGACAGAGCTTTTCGCCTGACCGGCTTTCTTGGGTTTGCGCATGGGTTGTGGTATAATTCGACCCATGAACCGTTCTGCACAAGTTAATCACACCCTCGGGGGCCTCGAATGGGTTCCCCGTTTTATTCATGCTCTCGACCAGAAATTGTGCAGCCAGTGCTGCCTCTGCGTCAGACTCTGCCCCGGCGGAGTGTTTCGCCGCACGGTTAAAGGAACGGTAGAGCCGGTCAATGCTAAAAACTGCATCGGCTGCACTGTCTGTGAAAAGAACTGCCCATGTCACGCTATCACCTGTCTGCCATACGAGCAGCATTCTGCCGGCAGACATGACAAAACACCTGAAACATAAAGGAAGACAAGGAAATGATTGAACTTAACGGTAAAGACCTGACCATTGAAAAAGTCTGGCAGATTGCATGTGGCGAAAAGGTTGGCATTGCCGCCGATGCCATGCAGCGTGTAAAAGCCTCGCGTCAGATCGTCGAACGTCTGGTCGAACAGAACCGTGTTGTTTATGGCATCACCACCGGGTTTGGTCACCTCTGTAATACCCGCATTAACAAGTCAGATCTTGAAAGACTGCAGACCAACCTGATTCGCAGCCATGCCACCGGGGTTGGCGAACCATTCGCCAGAGATGCGGTGCGGGCCATGATCGCGATTCGCATCAACTCTCTTCTGCACGGTGTCAGCGGTGTTCGCCCCGAACTGATCAATGCTCTGGCAGACCTTCTCAACAAAGATGTTGTTCCGTGGGTGCCGCAGCAGGGTTCAGTCGGCTGTTCAGGCGACCTTGCACCGTTGTCGCATATTATGCTGGTTCTGATGGGCGAAGGCGAAGTGCTCGGCGGCGAGTGCTGTCAGCGTCATCCGGCCCTGCCTGCTCTCGAAAAAGCTGGCCTGAAACCGATTCAGCTGCAGGCCAAAGAAGGCCTGGCTCTTATCAACGGTACTTCGGTAATGACCGGGGTGATGGCTCTATCTCTTTATCGCTCGCTGCACATGTCGAAGTCAGCCGATATCATTGCCAGCATGACCGTCGAAATGGTCAAAGGCTCGACCAAACCATTCGACCCTGATTTTATCGCCCTGCGCCCATACCCAGGTCTCAAGCAGGTTGCGGCCAATGTTCTCGCCTGTGTCGACGATTCTGAAGTCAGAGACAGCCATATTGGCTGCACTCGCGTTCAGGATGCCTACAGTCTGCGCTGCATCCCGCAGGTGCATGGTGCGACCCGCGAAAATCTCAATCATCTTGTCGATCAGGTGACCATCGAGTTGAACTCGGTCACCGACAACCCGATTATTCTCAGCGAAGACAAAATCATCTCGGGCGGCCATTTTCACGGGCAGCCGATGGCCTTTGCCGGCGATTTTCTTGGTATCGTCATGGCCGAACTTGCCAATATCAGCGAAAGACGCATCGACCGTCTGCTCAACCCGCTCATCAACGAAACCAAGCCGTTTCTGTCGGTCGACCCTGGCGTCAACTCTGGCCTGATGATCATTCAATACACTGCCGCCTCACTTGTCAGCGAGAACAAGATTCTGGCACACCCGGCTTCGGTCGATTCGATCCCGACCTCAGCCTACCAGGAAGACCACGTGAGCATGGGCACGATTGCTGCCCGCAAGGCCGGCAAGATTCTCGAACACACCGCTCAGGTTCTCGCGATTGAATGGGTCAGCGCCGCTCAGGCCTATGAATTCGTCAAACCGCTGCGCCTCGGAAAAGGCAGCGCCATTGCTTATGAGCTGCTGCGAGAGCATGTGCCGGCCCTCGGCGAAGACCGCATTCTTGCTCCTGATCTGCGCATTGCCAAAGATCTTCTCTGGAACAGCTCTTTGCT
>DAOQWI010000062.1:0-10352 GCA_035342015.1 Candidatus Ozemibacteraceae bacterium
CCTCGACTACGCCGCCCTGAAAAAGATCAACCCGAAGCTGATTTATTGCGCCTCCTCAGGCTTTGGTCAGACCGGCCCCTACAGCAGCCGCCCTGCTTATGACCTGATCATTCAGGGAATGGGCGGCCTGATGAGCATCACCGGGCCCGATGCTTCGCAGCCGACCAAAGTTGGCAGCTCGATCGCCGACATCTTCGCAGGAGTCTTCTCTGCCATCGGTATTCTGAGTGCTCTCTATAATAGAACCCACACTGGAAAAGGCCAGATGGTCGATGTTGCAATGCTTGACTGCATGGTCGCCATTCTTGAGAATGCAATTGCCCGTTTCACCGGCTCTGGGATCGACCCGGTTCCGATCGGTAACCGCCACCCATCGATCGCGCCTTTTACTTCGGTCAGAACCGCTGATGGCTATATCAACATTGCCTGCGGTAATGACGCTCTGTGGTTGAAGCTCTGTGAGATCATCGAACGCCCTGACCTGGCGACCGATAAACGCTATGAAAGTAATCGCAGCCGCTGCGATCACATGCCCGACCTGCTGCCTCAATTGAACGAAGCCATGCAGGGGCAGCCTTCTTCATACTGGCTGAAAAAGCTCGAAGAGGGCCATGTGCCGGCTGGTCCGATCAACACCATAAGCCAGGTGCTTTCAGACCCGCAGGTTCTTGCTCGCAACATGCTCCTTGAACTTGCACACCCGGTAGCCGGCATGGTTAAGGTCCCGGGCAGCCCGGTTAAACTCTCTGACACTCCAGCCGAAGTCAAGGCTCCGGCTCCAGTTCTCGGTCAGCACAACGATGAAATTCTTGCCTCACTTGGCTATTCATCACAACAGATCGAAGGCTTTCGGGCCGAAGCTGTTATCTGAGGCCATAATTCCGGCAATTTTGCCAGCACGGCAAAATTGTGTTGATTATTGCCTGCATTTCTGATAAAATAGATAAACTGGTTCTGCAGCTGAATCTTCAGCTCGACCAATCGGGGCGTAGCGCAGTTGGTAGCGTACTTGAATGGGGTTCAAGTGGTCGCTGGTTCGAGTCCAGTCGCCCCGACCCGAAGACCGTCATCTGTTTCAGATGGCGGTTTTTCATTTTCGCCAGACTGATAATTTGTGTTTGTAATATAAAATCTTACAACTTTCTAAAACTTGCTGGACAAACTTAAAAAAGCGGCTTAGTATAGCAGAAAATTTTCACAATCAGGGGAAAGGAAGAATCAGAGATGAAACATGCAGAAGTAAAATTCGATACCGCCTGTATCCATGCCGGCCAGGCTCCTGACAAACTGTTTGGAGGCGTCAGCGTTCCGATTTATCAGTCTTCGACCTTTGCCTTCGAAGATGCCGACCAGGGCGCTGCCAGATTTTCCGGCAAAGATGATGGTTATAAATATACCCGTATTGGCAATCCGACTAATGCTGCTCTTGAAAGATGTGTTGCCGAGCTCGAAGGCGGCAAGTTCGGTCTGGCTACCGCAACCGGCATGTCAGCCATTTCCACCGTCTTCATGACTTTTCTCGGCGCCGGCAAACACGTTGTGTCGACCGGCTCGGTATACGGCCCGACTCGCACCATTCTCGAAAAAGAATTGACCAGATTCGGCGTTGAATCAACATTTGTCGACAGTTCCGATGTTAACAACGTAAAAAATGCGATTAAAAAGAATACCGCCATGGTTTACGTCGAAACTCCGGCCAACCCGACTCTCAGCATCACCGATATCGCTGCCTGTGCCAAAGTTGCACATGAAGCAGGGGCCATTCTCGTGGTCGACAACACCTTCTGCAGCCCGATGCTTCAGAAGCCTCTGAAACTCGGCGCTGACATCGTGCTGCACAGCATGACCAAATTTCTCAACGGCCACAGCGACGTTGTCGCCGGCATGCTGGTTACCAGCAACCAGGATATGATGAAGAATATGCACCGGGTTATCTGCCAGATGGGCGGAACTATAGATCCGCACCAGGCATGGTTGGTTCTCAGGGGCGTTAAAACCCTGGCACTGCGCGTTAAAGTCGCCCAGGAAAACGCCATGAAACTGGCTGAAGAACTCGAAAAACATCCTAAAATCGAGTGGGTTAAATACCCCGGTCTGCGCTCGCATCCTCAGTATGAGCTTGCAAAAAAGCAGATGTCTGGTCCCGGCGCCATGATTTCGTTCGAAGTTAAGGGTGGCGTCAAAGCCGGCAAAACCGTTATGGATTCAGTTGGTCTCAGCACTCTCGCAGTTTCGCTGGGCGGCATTGAAAGCCTGATTCAGCACCCTGCAAGTATGACGCATGCCAGCATGGGCCCCGCAGCCCGCGCCGAAGCCGGCATTACCGATGGTCTGATAAGATTCTCGGTTGGCTGTGAAGACTGCGAAGATATCAAAAAAGACCTCTGGCAGGCACTCGATAAAATCTGATCTTTCTCTGTAACTGACGCCGGGCTTCCAATATCGGAATAACCCGGCGTTTTTATTTGCTGTATTTGTCTGTGTTAATACTCCTCTCATTCTTTACGCGCAAAAAAAACAGGGCCACCCGAATGGGCGGCCCTGCTTGTATCTCGCATCAGATCATGTGGCGTTAACCAGTTTGAGCATCGGCATGAAAACGGCAAGAACGATACCGCCGATTACGATACCCATGAACACGATAACGATCGGTTCGATGATCGAGGTCAGACCCTTAACTGCGGTGTCGACTTCTGAATCATAAAAGTCGGCGATCTTTGACAACATCTTGTCGAGTTCGCCTGTTTCTTCGCCTACAGCAATCATCTGTACGACCATCGGCGGGAAAACCCCTGAGTTCTTAAGTGGTTCAGCGATTGATTCCCCTTCTCTGATCGAGATGCGGGTCTTGTCAACCGCTTCGGCGATAACGACGTTACCGGCGGTCTGTGAGGTAACTTCAAGAGCCTGCAGAATCGGAACACCCGAGGCGATAAGAGTACCGAGGGTGCGGGTAAATTTAGCGACCGCAACCTTTCGCATCATCATGCCGATGGCCGGCATGCGCAGAATGTTGGTGTCATAAAGGCGTGCCCCGGTTTTGGTCTGGAAGAAGTTCCAGATAAGGATGGGGACCGCGACAATTGCCGGAAGAATGATGAACCACCATGAAATCATGAAGTCTGAGGTGGCCAGCAGCATCTGTGTGACCATGGGCAGTTCAACGTTCATACCCATGAAGATTTCTTTGAACTGGGGCAGAACGAACATTACCAGTGCCAGAACGACGAGTGCGGCGATACCAAATACGACGACCGGGTAGGTGAGTGCGCCTTTGACCTTTGATTTAAGACTTTCTGAGCTTTCGAGGTAGTCAGCAAGCCTTTCAAGAATCGAGTCAAGAATACCGCCGACTTCGCCGGCTTTAACCAGGGAGCAGAACAGGTCGCTGAAGACTTTCGGGTGCTTTTCAAGGGCTTTTGAAAAAGTCATGCCGCCCTCAACGTCAGATCTGATCTGGGTGATAATCTTTTTGAAGGTAGCGTTATCGGCCTGGGCCTGAAGAATGGTAAGACATCTTACCAGAGGCACGCCTGAACCGATCATGGTTGCAAACTGGCGTGCGAAGATACAGACCTCCTGGGATGAGACCCCGCGCTGAAGAAAACTGAAAGACATCCCGCCGGAGCCTTTTTTTTCGGCAATACTGGTAACAAAGTAGCCCTTTTCGCGCAGCTTCGCAATACAGACTTCTTTGCTTTCGCCTTCCATTTCGGCAGAAACAATTTTGCCATCCCAGTTTCTGGCCTTATAGCTGAAGGTCGCCATTGTTAACCCTCCTTGAGAAATACATATGCAACATCAGAAAACCGGGCAGGGTTACCCGGAAAACAATAAGATTATTCTACATGTTAGCATACTACGCATCGGTTTTGTAGCGCAATTTTTTGAGTTTAATCTGCAACTCTTAAATTCTGGACATAAAATGCCTGATGCAGTAGCATATTGCCATGAAAACTCTTGTATTCGCCGAAAAGCCTTCGGTCGGCAAAGATATCGGTCGCATTCTGGGCGCCAACAGACGGGGTGAAGGTTTCCTCGAAGGCAATGACTATATTGTCACCTGGGGCTTCGGCCATCTGGTTGCTCTCGGCCATCCCGAAGAGCAGAATCCCGCCTGGAAAAAATGGAGCCTCGAAACTCTGCCGATGCTTCCCAAAGACTGGAAGTTGATGGTGCTGCCTTCTTCTAAACAGCAGTTCGACGGCGTTGCCCGACTTTTTAACCGCCCCGACGTTGCTACGATAATCAACGCCGCTGACGCCGGCCGCGAAGGGGAACTGATTTTCCGTCTCGTTTATCAGCATGCTGGCTGTAACAAGCCATTTAAAAGACTGTGGATTTCGAGTATGACCGACGAGGCCATTAAAAGCGGCTTTGAAGACCTGCGGCCAGGCGAAAAGTATGATCCGCTGGCAAAGGCCGCAGTCTGCCGCAGTCGGGCCGACTGGCTGGTAGGGATGAACTTCACCCGCGCCTATACGCGCAAACTCAACAGCATGTTCACGGTCGGCCGGGTTCAGACTCCTACCCTGGCGATGGTTGTCAGGCGCCACCTCGAAATTCAGAATTTCGTTCCAAAAGATTACTGGGAAATCAATGCGGTCATGGAGGATTTCTCAGCACTGTGGTTCAACCCCGAAGCAGATGAATATCCCAGCCGTATCGACAGCCAGGAAAAGGCCGCTCAGCTGGCCGAGCGTCTCAAGGGAGTGCAGGCGACGGTTCAAAGCGCCAAAAAGACCGCCAAAAAGCAGGCACCACCCTCGCTGTATGACCTCACAACCCTGCAGCGTGACGCCAACTCGCGCTATTCGATGACCGCTGCCGATACTCTCGCGACTCTTCAGACTCTTTACGAAAAGAAAAAGGTTGTAACTTACCCGAGAACCGACAGTCGCTATCTTTCCGATGATATATTTCCGACAATCGAAAAAAGACTGGCGGCTTTGCCCGAAGAATACGACGGTTATCTCGACCATCTGCGAAAAAACCGGCCCAAAAAAGATAAAAAAGTTTTTGATAACTCCAAGGTATCTGATCACCATGCCATAATTCCGACCGAAAAGAAGGTCGCCGACACCTCAGGCTGGACCACCGCCGAGAAAAATGTTTACGATCTCGTTGTCAGACGCTTTCTTGCTGCATTTTACCCTGATCATCAGTACCTTTCGACCACTATTATTGTTAAGGCAGATGGTGAAAGCTTTAAAGCCACCGGAAAAGTCGTTACCGACGAAGGCTGGCGAGTTCTTTACCCGAAAAAACAGCAGGGCGAAAAGAACTCTGAAAATAGCGGTGAAGACGACGAAAACGACCAGTCACTGCCAGACCTTAAAAAGGGCGATACCAGAATTATCAATGATACCACCCTGTTGACGCGTAAAACCAAGCCACCTGCGGCTTATACCGAATCGACTCTGCTGCAGGCAATGGAAACCGCTGGCAAGCTTATTGAAAGTGAAGAATTGCGCGAAGCCATGAAAGACAGCGGCCTGGGCACGCCTGCCACCCGTGCGGAAATTATTGAAAAGCTGATCAAGGTCGAATACATGCTGCGCGATAAAAAGAAACTGATACCCACTCCGAAAGGCATACAGCTTGTGACTCTCGCTGCCGCAGAAATTACCAGCCCTGAGCTTACCGGCAGCTGGGAAAAACGCCTTTCCGATATCTCGCGTGGTCGTGACAATGACGAAGATTTTATGCAGGGTATCACTGCATTTGTCTGCAGTATCGTCGATCAGATAAAGTCTTCGGCAGCATTGCGGGCTGCGGCTCTGCCCCGGCAAAACCCGCCTGGCCGCGAATCTGGCCCGGCCGCTGCCCAGGCAAAAACCGAGGCGAAAAATATCTCTGCCGCAACTGTCAGACCGGCTGCACAGCGCACAGTCATTGCAGACTGCCCGGCCTGCCAGAAGGGCGGCATTATTGAAGGAAACCGTGGTTTTGGCTGTAACCGTTTCAAGGAAGGCTGCAATTACGTCGTCTGGAAGGAATTTTATGGCAAAAAGCTTTCTCAGGCGGCGATCGATGCCTTGATCGCCGGCAAACCCACCCGCAGCATCAAGGGCTTTGTGCTTGAAGATGGCAGAACTGTCTCGGGCCGGCTGCAGATGAAGCAGGACCGCAGCGGCATCGAACTGGTGATTGCCGAAGAAAAAGAGACAAAAAAGAAGAAGCAGGCTGATTGAATGGATCTGGCTTATCGTTTTTTTATCTATATTCTCATCGCCAATGTTGGCTACATGATCTTTTCCCTTTATAAAAAAGGTTTTAAGCATTATTCCGGCTATATTTCACAGCTGTTTTTTCTGCTCTGCCTGATGATAACCATGGTCGCACGCGATGTGAGTGGTGGGGTCGCATTAGGACTTTCTCTTGGCGGAATTGCGATTCTGGTTCTTGCGCCAATCTATCTGCAGCGCCAGATCGATGCCCTGATGGCCGAAAACCGCATTTCTGAAATTGAGCCTTACGCCCGCTGGAAGGCCAATCTGGCATGGAGCGAACTTAATGTGCACATGCACGAAATTGCCCGCATGGCAATGGAATACGCCGATGATGCCTTGAAGCTGCGCTCCGAGATCAGGTCTTTGCTTAATCGCGGCGAACCCTATGACTCGATGACCAGGATCTTTCTTGGCCTCCTTCACTTCAACAACCGTAATTTTGAAGGCCTGATTATCGACCTGCACGACGAAAATAAAAAAATGGCAGATCATTCATTTGAAGAGATACTTTATCTGGTGCGGGCATACCTCGAAACCGGCAGATATGAAGAGGCTCTGGCAGCCCAGCTGGCTCTGGAAGAAAAAACCGGCGACCCGGAAGATGAGACGCCGGAGAAGCAGGCGAATCTCGTGATCAGCCGCATGATTTTTCTCGCATTTTTCGGATGGCTGCATGAATTTGACCAGCTGATGAACTCACAGGAAGAAGGTGTCGACCGCCTGCCTCTTCAGTTGCGAAGTTTCTGGCATGGAGTCTGCCAGTTCAATTCCGGCAACTTTGCTGAAGGCGAAAAGGAGATGGCCGCGGTAATGAAGGAACTCGGCGACTTCGAAAAGGCCGAAACCGAAGAAGATGTCGAATTTGCTGAAGATACCATGCTGCCTTTTATGCGAAAACGTTTCTTTTCTCTTGTTGAAAACCGTGATTTCTTTTCCCAGCGCATTCTTCCACGTCTGACAGAGTTACATGCCACGCATGCGGAAAAACTGTCCGGGCTTATTGAAAAGCAGGCCAGTTCTGCGGTTCCTGCCATGTGTGATGGTGCTTCAAGCCTGCTTGGTTGGGCCACCATGGTTGTTTCTGCCGTGCTGATGATGATTTACAATGTTGATGATGTGGCTGATCTCATTAGAATCGGTGCCAACAGCGATTTCCTGGTTAAGAATGGTGAATATTTCCGATTGTTCACTTATCAATTTGTGCATATTGGCTGGTTGCATCTGATCATGAATCTTGTGGCTTTGAAGTTTTTCGGGCCACCGGTTGAAACCATTGCAGGCTGGCCACTTTTTCTGGGTATCTACTTTTTTTCGGGTATTGCTGGCGGCGCTGCGGCTGTCCATTACGGTCAGCCTCTTTCGGCCGGCGCATCTGGAGCTGTTCTAGGGTTACTTTCGGCGGCAATTGTTTTTGAATTTTTTAAGGCCCGAGGCTATGAATGTCTGACCCGACAGCATAATTTTTCGACCCTGATCTTCATTCTCATAATAAACCTGATTATTGGGGCTGTTGAACAGGTTGTTGACAGCAGTGCTCATATTGGCGGTCTGCTGGGTGGTGCTATTATTGCCTTTCTGCTTTTGCCGGTGCTGAAATCTCAGTTCCTCAGGCGCCTGGCAGGATTTGCTTCTGTGTGGGCCTGCATCTTTGTCGCACTTTTCAGCATTTATCAGATTTATTCATTTTCTGAAACCGGATTTTACCCGGAAACCACCCATAAAACCTGGAAATATAAAAATGCTGCCACTGGCCTGGAATTTACACTGCCGGATTCATGGAAACCCGAGCCCGGCACTGAAACTGTAAATGGCATAGAATTTAGAGGCCCGTTCAGAGAAGGCCTTGGTTTGTTTCTTATAGCCGTCGAAGAAGCTCCTGATTCAGTTGTTAATGAGTTCATCGACAGGAACACCCGTGAAATAGAGCAGACGTCAGAACTGCTTCTCAAAAAACGCAAAGGCCCCGACAAGAGAGTCGATGCCGGGCGCGAATATCATCGAATTGCCTGGCAGCTGGAAACTCCTGGAGGACCACGCTCGGTCGTTGATTATCTGGTCTTTTCAGGCCCCTTTTTCTGCCACTTCAGATTCTCTCTTGGCACCGACAATGATCAGGTATACGAAAAAATCATGTCGCAGGCAGTGACCACATTCGCTGTTCGATAATCTGTACACGGCTTCATGTGGCGATTAATCAAGCAAAATGCAAAAAAAACGGTTTTTTTCCTTCCCATCGGCTTAACAACTTTTTTTTACCTCTTGAAATTGTGCACCGAAAGTATTATACATTGCATCTGTGATCTAATTCTTACAGGGGGCTTTTATCGCAATGAGAAAAAATTTGATCCTTGTTGTCATCATGACCATGCTTGCTATGCCGACTGGCGCTTTTGCCAAGGGTGACTGGTGGAAACCCAGTTCCTGGTTCAGCAAAAAGAGCCGCTCGACCACTGTTACCGGTATGGTTGACTCTGTGGCTGAAGGCAAAGTAATGTTCAAGACTCTTGATGGCCAGAACCTGATGCTGATCGGCGAACAGGCTGAAAAGCTTGGCGAAAACAGAAGCGTCAAGATCAGAGTATTTGGTAACGTTTTCAAACCCGACCAGAAGTATCCGACCGGCGCCGTTCAGGTTAGAAGCTTCAAGGTTCTCGAACAGGCTCCGGCCCCTGCCGAACCCGTAGTTCAACCGGTTGCCGAACCCGAACCCTATGTTGAACCAGAACCGGTTGCCGAACCCGTAATCGAAGAACCAGCTGAACCGGCACCGGTTGCTGATACCGAAACCTATGACGAAGAACCGGTTGCTGACCATGAAGACGCTGCCGCCCCCACTGAAGAAAAGACCTACGTTGTTCAGTCTGGCGACACTCTTGGCAAAATCAGCAAAGCCGTGTATGGCACTTCCGGCGAATGGAAAAAGATTGCCGAACATAATGGCATCACCAATCCCAAGCTCCTCAAAGTTGGTATGACCCTCAGGATTCCCTGAATTTAAGCCGGGCAGCATTCTGATATCCTCAGAATGCTGCCTTTTTAATTTCTGCAGGATAAAATTGCTGGAAAAGATTGTCCGGGTGTGATAATCTGCTCTGCAGCAAACTTGTCCGTCCAACAGGAGGAAATATAATGAAAAACGTCGAAATGAACATCGAAGGCAATATTCTCACTATCAAAGTTGATCTTTCTAAAGAATTTGGCATGTCATCTTCTGGAAAGTCTCTCATCATCGCAACTACCGAAGGCAACTACGCTATTCCCGGTCGTGATGAAAAAGTCGGTCTCAACGTTTACCGCAAGAAATAAGTGCTGACCTTTTTGAACGGTTCTTATCGGCGCCTCTGTTTTCAGAGGCGCTTTCTTGTTTTTGTTTTTTTCTGTCTTGTTTGGCCGATTCATTCGCTGATGTCAGCCGGGAGTCATGTCGAAAAATTTTCTGATGCCGGTGGAAGCGGCGCTGTGCCTTATAATTTCCGTATCATCGATGGCAGGCTGATGGCAGGTGGTTATCTTTTTAACCCCGTCAAAAAAAGCAACGAAGACGCCAAAGTTCGGGATTATCTGCGATTTCTCAAGGAAAAAGGTGCAGATTCAGTCATTCTACTGCATGTGCCTCTTAAAGACACGTTCACTGACCGCCTGGCCAGCCTGTGCCGGAGCGAGAACATTCAGCTGGTAAAAATGCGTATGAATTCAGAGCAGATACCTGATGCAGCCCAGACCGAAAAACTGCTGCAGCTTATCGCTTCTGGTACATATGTTCATTGTATGTGGGGTTGCGACCGCACCGGTGCAATTATTGCCAGATATCTGCGGCAGCAGCATAATTATACCGGCAGACAGGCTTTTGAAGCCATTGTTGGTGGGGGCAGTCATGCAGGCCCGCTGGGCGGCTTCAAGAGAACGCCGGCCAATCTGAATCTTCTTGTTTATTTCTGGCCGGAAGTCGCATCTGAAGCTCCAGAAATTCTGGCAGAGTATCAAAAGAAGCCCTGATCAGCTCTTTTCTTCTTCAATCTCTTCTTCAACCTCATATTCGACTTCTTCTTCGACTTCCTCTTCAACCTCTTCTTCCACAATCTCTTCTATTATTTCTTCGACCGTTTCCGTGGTGTCTTC
>DAOQWI010000062.1:10452-16941 GCA_035342015.1 Candidatus Ozemibacteraceae bacterium
CCTCTTCTTCCACAATCTCTTCTATTATTTCTTCGACCGTTTCCGTGGTGTCTTCCTCTGCCTCTTCTTCAACTTCAACAATTTCAACAATTTCGACGTCATCGGTTACTTCTTCTTCTTCTTCAACCACCACTTCTTCGATAATTTCTTCGCTTTCGTCTGACTCAGAAGCTTCTGTTAAATCTTCTTCTTCGTCTGAATCTGAGTCATCAGCCTGCTCGAGAATCTCTGAATCCTCACTCTCAAGCTCATATATCTCTTCTTCGCCTTCTTCAGAATCCTCTAATTCTTGTTCTGCTGGCGCGTCGGGCGCTTTTATTTCCGGCTTGCCGGCTTCAATAACGGAATTAGGAATATTTTCCGGCTCGGCAGTAATATTTTCAGCAGCTGGTTGCTGTTTGCCCTTTCCTTTGCCAAGAGGGATTTTCTTGAGCAGCTCTCTGATCTTTTCGCTTATTGCCTGAAGTTTGCCTTTTAATCCTGGTACCGGCAGAGTTTCTGGTAACGGTGTTGTTGCGGCTTGCCCCGCATCCGGTAACGGTGTTTCTTCGCCTTCGAGCAGCAATGCCACTGCTGCTGCCTTTCTCTTTTTGAGCAGATGTGCCACGCCGCCTGCAATGCCTGCAAACACAAACAGCAGCGGAACAGCAAGCCCTTTAAGGGTCATTTTCCAATACAGACTTGACGCGCCGGCCGGTGGATTTTTTGCTTTCAGAGCCACATCGAGAGATTTTTTCGCCTGGGTGAGATTGGGTTTTTTACTGTTATAGTGAAATAAAGCCATGGCATAATGCCCAAGTGGGTCGTCGCTCTCATTTTCAAGAAGCTGCCTGGCAAAACGCTGGGCGTTCATGTAGTTCGGTTTTTCCGAATTTATTTCGGCTTCTATCTGAAATCTCAGGCCTTCAACCGTTTCGCCGGCCTCGGGGTTTTCTGAAAAGAGATTTTTCAGTTCCTGCCATTGCGCCTTTTTCTGCAGACCGGCAGCCGTTACCATTATCGAGTCAAATTTGGCAACCGGCTGTTCTTCTTCTGCCGGCTTTTCTTCACCTTCGTAGCCGCCCTGAACATAAAGATCGAAAATATCTTTTGCAAAGGCTGTTTCTGAGGCAATTTTTGTGTCAAGCATCGCGAATACAGGGTTTTCGGCAAGAGTTTTTGCTGCTGTAACCACCCATGTTGTCTGCACTGTTTGCTGAGCCCTGGCTGCAGCAAGATTCTGAGTTCCGGTTGCAACTGATCTTTTTGCCGTAGCAAGCGCATGTGTTTGAGTGGCGACTTTTGCTTTTGGCCGACTGAGAGTTTCGACAATCTTTCTGGTTGTTTTTACAATCGGGTTGGCGGTCGCTTCTCTGGCCTTGTCAACCAGTTTTCGAATCTCATACGGCCTGGCGGGAGGCGGCAGCGGAACTGGCGCGGTTGCCATACTTGACGGTGCCGGCTTTATCCTGATCTCCTCGATCGGGTAGTGAACCTCGGGTGACGGCAGGTTGCGCAGAATATCTTCAGGGTCGGTAGCCTGGAGGGTTGTGGCCATAAAGAGAAAGATGGCCAGGATTAAGAGAAAAAACGCTTTTTTCAACTTTTCTTTGCAAACCTGTCTCTGGCCGCAACTGCCAGTTGATCGCACCGTTCGTTTTCAGGGTGACCGGCATGTCCGCGAATCCACTGCCATTCAAGCCCGTGTTTTGTTGCCTGCTCCAGGAGTCTTTCCCAGAGCTCGCGGTTTTTTACCGGTTTCTTTCCGGCCGTTTTCCAGCCGTTTTTCTGCCAGTTTGCGAGCCAGTTTTCGGTAAATGCTTTGGCAATATACTGACTGTCTGTAAAAACTTTTACCTGACAGGGTTCTTTTAATGATTCAAGTGCAGCTATCACACCCATCAGCTCCATGCGATTGTTTGTGGTTTCTGTCTCGCCGCCGGAAAGTTCTTTTTCGACATCTTTGTAGCGGAGTATGGCGCCCCAGCCGCCCGGCCCCGGGTTGCCACTGCAGGCGCCGTCTGAAAATATCTGAACTTCTTTTCTGGTTTTGTCATTATGCATTATTTTTGCCCCTGAATTACCGCATCCGGAAGGATAACTTCAAAACGGCTGCCCTTGTTGGGCTCGCTGTTAACATGAATCTTGCCATTCAATTCTTCGACAAGCTTTTTTACTATGCTCAAACCAAGCCCGGTACCGCCAAATTTGCGGCGATTGCCATGGCTTACCTGATAAAACGCCTGAAAAATATTCTCAATATGCTGCGGGGCAATGCCGATGCCTTCGTCTTCTACAGCAATGAAAAGGTCGCTGTCAGAACGCCTGACTTCAAGCATAATGCGCCCATCCTTGCAGAATTTGAACGCATTTGTCAGAAGATTGAGAATAATGTGCTGCAGCGACAGGCGGTCAGTTCTCAGCTGCAGATTTTTCTCGGGGATCACGGTTGAAAAACAGCTGAGGTCGAACTGTTGCTGTTCAAGAATTGAATCTATGTATTCAATGATTTCGCTGAGATTGAATTCTTCGATATGATAGGTGAAATTGCCATTTTCGAGCTGTGAAAACCTTAGAATACCATCGATCATGCTCTGCAGATGATTCGAATTCAAAACGATCTGCGCGGCGATTTCATGCACTTTCTGTGGCGAAATAGCGCTTGCCGGGCCGGAAGTGCTGCTGAGAATCTGACTGTAACCTTTGATTGCCGTCAGCGGCGTTTTCAGCTCGTGACTCATCATCGCCAGAAACTGTGATTTGGTTTTGTTCGCAGCCTCGGCTTTTTCTTTTTCAAGAATCAGTTCACGTTCTGTCTCTTTTCGCAGCCTGACTTCGCTTTCAAGCTCACCGATGATCCTCTGCTTCATTTCACTTTCGGCTTTCGAGCGCAGCAGTTCTTCAAGAGCACTTTTAATGCTGGTTTCCATTTTTCGATAAACTTCCATGCCCTGACTGGGCCCGAAAATCTCGATCAGGGGCAGGGAAGGGGGGAGCATGCTTTCCTTCATGCCGAAGATGGTGCTGATAATAATCTCTGTATGCCTGATTCCGAGAGAGACGAAGATGTAACCCATTGCAATCAGGATGTGAACCGGGTGTGCAGCTATCTTTTCAATTGGCAGGCTTATGAAAAGGCCCGAATAAACGGCGCAGCCGATGCTGAGCATGCCACAGCCCAGGCTGATAAGTCGGGCAGAATGAAACAGCCGCCCCTGGGCATTTTTCCAGAGAAACATGCTCACTGCTGCAAGATAGCCAATGCCAATCGCGTAAATGACGCCAAAAACAGCTTCTTTAGTGTTTGGAGGAGTTATAGAACCGCTCAGAATACCGGGGTTCATAATAACCGGAATCATAAATGATGACAGAATAAACCCGGCATGGATAAGCCATGGTTGCCGTTGAAATTCGACCCGGCAGACTCTCCCGAAAAGATAGACACCGGGCAGCGCGAAAAGTATGGCAAATATGAAAAACAGATTGGTGAAAACGCTCTGCTTGAGAGGTGCTATTTCAAAAATCCAGAACAGATAATCAATAAGATTGCCGCCGGCGGCGCTGCACAGCGAGATGTTCAAAAACAGTGTCGCGTCACGGGCAACACTGCGACTCGGTATTTTGACCCATGAAAAAAAGCTTATTGATGCGGCCACAATATTCAGCAGTATGAACAGGGCGTAAAGAATTCTTGCATGCCTGAGCGATCCATAGTTGATCCCGGCAAGGTAACAGACGATGTAGACCGCCATAAAGCCACAGACAAAAGACCAGAGCATGCCCAGCTCATACGACGAAAAGCGGTGCCCGAGCAGCTCATACTTTTCCGAAAAATTCTCGGTAAAATCTGTGGTTACGTCACTTTCGACCGTTATGGCTGGCCCTTTAGCCTCATTCTGCTGTGTCATTGCGTTGACCAGACCTCTCTGAAATTTTGCGTGCGGTTTCCGCCACCACCAATGAACAACCGACCGCCAACCGTGCCGAGCTCATGCCCGGAACGCGGCGAAAACTGCTCGGCTGAGCCTGCTGAAACCGGCAGAATCTCAACCCAGTTGAGCCCGTCGTTTGAAGCCCAGACATCATTATAGAAGCCGGCGTCGAAAACCTCAGGCTTTGTCGATCCACCTGCCAGCCATATTCTACCATTGAACTGTGTCATTCCGAAAGAACATCTGCCCGCAAAGCCACCGTTACTTTTCTCAAGCGTCCATGTGTCACCGTTGACCGTCGACCAGATGTCATTGAGGGGCACAACGGAGCCCGAGGAATTCTTGCCATAGCCACCAAAAACCCATAGCCTGCCATTGAATGCTGTGCATTGCATCTGTTTTCGAGCAAAAAAGCTTACTACCTGCGACTTAATCTGCCAGGCAACCCCGTTGGCTGAACTCCAGCATTCATCGAGCAGCACCTTGTTTCCATCTCCGTCGACCGTTTCACCGCCAATTATCCAGAGTTTGCTGTCATAAGCGACCATCTTGTGCCAGGCCCGGCTGTAATACTCTGCCGAGGCGGTTTCCTGCACCCAGTTGCGGCCATCTGCCGACGACCACACGTCGTCGAAAAGTATATCGTCTGTTTCTGTCTCAACATAACCACCAGAAAGCCACAGACGGTTATTAAAAACTGCACAGGCATGACCGGCCCGTCGTGCAAACATGCCGGCAGCCCCATCGCTAACTTCTTTTGTCCAGCTGATGCCGTCAGCGGAACTCCAGACGTCATTGAAAAAGGCTGCTTCGTCATGCCCGGCGATCACCCAGAGGCGATTATTGAAGCTGATCATGACATGGTCGCGTCTCTGGGAAAAAGATGACGCTGCCGTATCTGCCTGATCGAGCCTCCAGACCCTGCCTTCGTCTGCAGCCGTTCTGAATTGCCATTCAACTTTTGTTTCAAGCGTTGTTCCGGTTGTGTCTGCGGCTGAGGCGGCGACAGAAATCAGATAACTGCTGTAGAACCCAAGGTTTGCCTGGGGCGTGAAGGTCATGATGTTACCATTCCAGGAAAAATTACCGGAAACTTCGCTCTGATCGGCAATTTTAATAAGTTTGAAGGCGCTTTGAGCTGATCCCGTATTCATGCTCTTTGAAAATTCGACTTTCACCGGACTGGTGATCACAACTCCGACTGATCCTGAAGCCGGTGACGACTTGGTTATAAGCACTGCTGGCCTGGCAGTAGTGGTGAATGAGAGAAGATAGTCGCCGGCAAGCTTGAGTTCTTCTGTGTCAGCTGCTGAAGATGAGACTTTCAGCTGGTAGGAAACACCGTTTGTCAGAGGTTGAGAGAAAGATATCGTCAGGATTGTGTCGTTTTCTGACCAGCTGAAAGCCATGCTGCCAGCCGCTGCCGGGTTCAGCGTGATGGCATTCTGGGTTGCCGTTCTCTGCATGGTTTTTGAGAATGTCAGTTTTATCGGTTGATCAGGCATGACGTTAAGTGAGCCAGCCGCCGGCACTGTCGATGAAATAACTGGATTGACAGCTGCTCTGGTTGTAAAGCTTGTTGAATAAGCGCTTTGCAGATTTGAGCCATAAACGTCGCGGGTAGCAGTATTGATAGTTACCTGATATGTCTGCGAATGAGAGAGGCGGTTAGTCGGGGTCAGACTGAGCGTGCGATTACCATTGCTCCATGTCAGTGTAACCCCACCAGAAGGTGCTGGCAGGTAGCTGTAAGCTAGAGAGCTTGTATTAACCGGATTTGAAAAAATGATTTCGGTAGTCTGGGTTACCGGCAACTCGCTGCTGCCATCAGCAGGCTGGGACGAAGTGATGGAAAATACCGGAACTGCCGTTTTGAAAGAGAAACTGCGCGGAAGGTTGATTGAGAAACCTTCAAGATCCTTTATGCCTGCTGCCAGATTGACCGAAATCGTACTTCCCCAGGGCAGAGCGTTGTCTGGGGTAAAAATTATCCGGTCGCTGTTGACAGCGAGACTGCCCGAAATGCTTATCGATCCAGAACTGACAGATACCCTGCCTGTCACCGAACCAGACGAAACTTCCCGCGAAAAGCGCATTTCAATCGTGGTATTGGTTGCAACATTGTTCTGCTGGTCAGCCGGAATCGTAGAGCTCAGAATCGTCTGTGAACTGGTTGTAAAACTACCTGAAAAATCTTCCTGCAGACGATTTCCAGAAGTGCTTTCAGCCGTGCTGGCCACTTTTAGCAGATAGGTTGTTGCAAAAGCAAGCTCCCCGGAAGGAACTACCGTCATTGAACGATCACTGTCTGACCACTGAAAAGTCAGGCCAGGGACGTGTGTTGGCTGCAGAGTTGTTGCAGCTTCGGCTTTCTGCCTGTTCATCGTCTGGTCAAATTTGATGGTCCAGGAGTTGTTAACTTTTATTCCACTTCCGGCTGCCGGACTGACTTCTGTTATTTTTGTAAAAACTTCTGTGGCAGTAACTGTTGAAGTCTGCGTCTGCGTTTCAGTGGGCGTTTGCGTCGAAGTTCCGGTCGAAGTCTGCGTCTGCGTTTCGGTGGGTGTCTGTGTCGAAG
>DAOQWI010000063.1:0-16878 GCA_035342015.1 Candidatus Ozemibacteraceae bacterium
TTGTCACCGTGGGTAGTCTGTCGGCAATGTCTCGCCTCAAGCGATTGTTGGAAACCCTGCAGCGTCTGAACTACCCGGCCGAGAAGTTTCTTTGCGTCTGCAACAAATATTCTGCCGATCAGGCCGAATACCTTGTTCACTACCGCAAACTTATGCCTTATCGTTGGCTGACCGTTGCCAATGGTCAGCGCGCTCTGAGTGAAGCCCAGCTTCGCGGCGCATCGGTATGGGAAGTAGATTCAGGCTGCGAAGCTGCGAAAGATATGCGCGCTTTCTGCGAAGAGATTCTCGGTAAGCCGCAGGCAAAAGACAAGGGTGGTATCTTCAGCCGTATAAAATCAATGTTTGCCAGCTGACGAAACTTTTCAGAGAGGGGCTTGCACATGTTTGAATTCAACCGGAAAAACAAAACGATCGACTGCGACCGTGCCGTTGATCTTGGCAACGGCGTCTGGTGGGTCGGATTTCAGGACCTTGAATCAGGCCTGCGCTGTAACCCTTATCTTATTGTTGATGGCGACGAGGCAGTTCTCATAGATGGTGGCAGCCGGCCTGATTTTCCGGTGGTAATGATGAAGATTCTCGAAACCGGTCTTGACCCGAGAAAAATTTCGGCTCTGATTTACGATCATTACGACCCAGACCTTTGCGGCAGTATTCCGAATCTTGAAGACATGATCGATAACCCTGAACTTCAGCTGATTGCCAGCGGATTCAGTCATACTTTTATTCGCCATTATGGTTGCAGGTCCAAGTTTGTTAAATTGACCGACCTCGATTATCGCTACAAATTCAAAAGCGGGCGACAGCTCCAGTTTATAACCATCCCTTATTGTCACAGTCGCGGCAGCTTTGTGGTTTTCGACGAGAAGAGCCGGATTCTCTTCTCTGGCGATCTTTTTGGTACCTATGAAAAGAGCTGGCAGCTGTTCTTTGGCTTCCCCGAAGACTGCACCAGAGCCGACAGCTGCCAGGTCTGTGTAAAAGAAGGCGCTGAATGCCGCCTGCCAGGCTACCTCGATTTTCATCGAAAAATCATGCCATCATCGAAGGCGGTTCACTACGCCCTTGCCAAAGTGAAGAAACTTCCTTACATCATGGTTGCATCACAGCATGGCAGTATAATTGACCGCCCTTCTGCAGAGTTGTTGACAGAAGAGCTTGAAAAGCTCGAAGACGTAGGCATCGACCAGTTTTCACCCGAGGAATGAAATGAAGAAAGAAAATATTTTTTCTATCGAAGCTCTTCGGCAGATGGCTGCTTCTGAAGGTAAACAGCGCGAGATTCTCAGCTGTCTTCTCGATGTCTGGGCCGATCAGAAGTCGGTCGATTTCAACAATTCATTGCTGAAGAATCTGGTATTGCGCTACGCCGATGCTGAAAAAAAGCTGAAGGTGCTTAATGATGAACTGAAAATACGCCAGAAGACAATGACCGATGAACTGGAGGCCGCCGCCGGCATTCAAAAAACCCTGCTGCCGCAGGCAGTGCCGCGATCTGAAGCGGTCGAGGCGGCGTTCGAATTTCTGCCCTGTGACCAGGTCGGGGGTGATCTCGTTGGTCTGGTTCCTTACGATGAAAACCGCTGGTTTGCCTGGGTTGTCGACGTTGCAGGTCACGGGCCCCGTGCTGCCATGATAACGGTTTCGGTTGCCCAGTTTCTGCAGATGTCGGTGCAGCTGAATTCTCTCGGTCCCGCCGATGTAATGAAAGCTCTCGACCGAGAGTTTCCGTTTTCGCGGTTCAATAGTTTTTTTACCATTATTTACGGGGTTTTAGACCTTAAAAAGCAGGTATTCACTTATTGCAATTCCGGGCACCCGAATCCAGTGCTGCTGAAGCCGGGTGAGACTCCGCAATTTATTGAAGGCAGTGGCCCGATGCTTGGGCTTGGCCTGCCGATGCCCTGGCCTGAAGTTACGGTCGATCTCTCCGGTGGAAAAAGCCTGCTTCTTTATACCGATGGCCTGATCGAGTGCGCCGATGCCGGCGGGCAGTTTTTCGGCGAAGACCGCCTGCTTGAAATGCTGAACCGACTGCAATGCCGTTCTGCCAATTGTCTCGCTGCCGCAATCATGCAGGAAATGCATGCTTTTATGGGTAAAGTCAGGTTTCAGGATGATTTTACCTTTCTTGCCCTGAAGTCAAAAAATCCACCCGTCGAGCCATGAAAAAGGTTTTTACCTGCGGGCCGGCTTCAGAAGCTCCGGCAACCCTGGCTCTTATCGCGAAGCGGGCTGACGCTCTGCGCCTCAACATTGCCCACATGACGACCGAAAAGCTGCAGCAATGGCTTGACCGCCTGACCGAGCTGCGCCGCCGTGAAAACTTGCGATTTCGCGTCGTGCTTGACCTGCAGGGGGCCAAGGTGCGCATTGGCAGATTGCCAGAGGTCGTCAGTCTGCCTGAAACGATAGAGCTTTTTTATGGCGATGTCTCTGATTCGCCAGCAACGATTCCGGTGCCGACGCAGAGTGTATTTGAAAAAACTGAAATCGGCGACCGTCTGCTGCTCAATGACCGGCGGGTTATTCTGAAAGTAACGGGCAGGGAAGGGGGGCGACTGCAGGCTGCGGTCGAGAAAAATGGCCCCTTGAGCAGCGGCAAGGGTTTGAATTCGCCAGATCGGGTTTTTGAAATGGCCAGGGTTACTGAGCGTGATGCAGCGGCAATCGCCATGAGCAAAGAAATTGAAGATCTCGACTACGCTGTCTCTTTTGTCGCCGATGGCTCTGAAAGCCATTTGTTCAGACCGCTTGCAGGCTCTTCACATCGGCTGATCGCCAAGATCGAGCAACGCGCTGCGTTTTCGCATCTCGCTGCCATCGATGCCGCTTTTGACGAATTCTGGCTGTGTCGCGGCGATCTGGGCGCTGAAGCCGGCCTGCGCAAGCTCGGCGCCTGGCAGGCCGATTTTATCGGGGCGATGCCCGGTCTGCAGAAACCATGTCTTATCGCCGGTGAGGTTCTTGGCTCGATGGTTGCACTGCCAAACCCGTCACGCGCCGAAATCGTGCAGCTCTACGACTCTATCCAGGCCGGGTTTGCCGGTTTCGTGCTCTCTGATGAAACGGCCTGCGGCACGCAGATTGCCGCTGTAATGCATTTCATCGACTATTTCTTTGCCGATGATCAACCCTGACTGTCACATCGAATGGCCATATTTTACATACCGCAGCGATTTTGCAGCGGTATTGGCCACACCACTGAGAATGCAGGTCAGTGAAATTTTTCATACCGGTTTTGATGCACGGGGAGCCGGAAAGCTGTTTTTTTTCGCCACTGAAATGCTGTCACTGCACCCCCTGGCATTTCTCGTGCCGGCTTCTCTGCCTGGTCTGGTTCAATCGCAAACCTCTATTCTTTTTGCCGATGCTGAACTTTCGTTTGTCGATATCAACGGCAGAGAACAGCGTTTAAAGGCCTGTGAACCGATTGAAGTGAAGACTTTGTCTGCTTGCGCCGAACCCGATAGACTGCGCCAGAATCTTGCGGCCGTTCTGACCAGCCTCAAGCTTTTTGGGCGCAATTCGATCGTTCTCGATCTTATTCTTGGCTGCAATACCGAGAAAAATATTCTCTCGGGAACTGAAGCGGTAATTTTTGCTTTTCCGCCAGATATTTCCGCTTTGCTGCGCTTTGTCGGGGCAGGGGAGGGCCTGACTCCTGCATTCGATGATTTTCTCAGCGGTATGTTGCTTGCCGACCGCTGGGTTGGGGCGAACCAGATTGCTGTGCCTGAAAATTTCGCCCGGATGGCTGCAGATAAGACTACTGTTCAAGCTCTGCAGCAACTGCTTTTTGCAGTCGACGGACGCATGTCGCTGCGTTTCGAAACGTTCCTGCACCGATTGCTTCTCGAAGAAATCAGAACTGCCGATGTCATTAAAATCATGAATTACGGCCACTCTTCCGGAACCGATATTCTATGCGGCATCTGGCATTATCTCAGCAGTTTCATTAAAGGCCCGGTCTGTATATAACTGCCGGAAAAAGCGAAATGACAGCTTCAGGCAAATAGAAAAATCAGCGATAACATTTCATTATCGCTGATTTTAAAAACTTATCAGACGGGTTTATGGAACCGTCGGTCCGTTACTTTCAGATCAGAAAAGGACGCCACCATCGTTGCCGCCGCCGCAGCCATCATATCCGCCGTCATTCGAGCCGCTGTCCCAGCTGTCGCCTGAATCGGTCGAATCGGGGCCCGGATCCGGGGTCGGTTCGGGATCAGTGTAGGGGCCGCCGTCGTTGTCATCAGGAATATAAGGTATATCGGTAGCCTTGATTGTATAGTTGCCAGAATCAACTGCTGCAAAAGTAGCGGTTGAGAAAGATGCAAAAAGCATTACGCCAAGAGCGAGAGCAAAAACCTTTTTCATTCTGTTCCTCCGTTAAAATTTCTGGCCATTTCAAAGCAATGTTCATGCCAGGTCGTAAAATGCTTTGCCAGAAGCTTTTTTGTCGATTGCAGGTCACATTTGCCAGAAATCCGGCAGAGCCTCTGCAGAATTTTCAGCGTACTCTTTATTTTTTTTGAGCGGGCAGGGGACTGCCGTATGCCGGGTGTTTGTGATAAAATTTAAAAAATTCAATTTACACGAGGTGTTACATGTACTGCCCGGTCTGCAAAGGCGAATTCCGCGAAGGCTTTACCGAATGTGCCAGCTGCCAGGTTAATCTGGTTGCCGATCTTAATAATATTACCGAAAAGATCAAAGGTGAATTTCTGCTGTGCCACAGATGTGAGCGCGAATTTCATGAATTCGAGCTCGATCATTGCCCGGGCTGCGGTCTTAAACTCGTGCGCGCCGTTCTACAGGACGACACCTACGTTTTTCTCGAAGAGCCGAGCGAAGAATACGCACCCGAGGAACCCGAAGGCGCCTGCAATCAGTTCGAATACTTCGTTGAAATTACCGACGAAGATGGCGTTGTTATTCTTGAGTCTCAGGATATTGGCCTTCTGACCAAGGTCCAGGAAATCCTCAATGGCGCGAAAATAAGCTTCTGCTTCAGACCGCCGGTCGATCAGCCGAATCATCTCGGCAGTATATTTGGCGGTGGCGGTAACCCGCTCGAACGCAGTTTCCCCAAGGTGCTCGTGCGCATTGAAGACGAAGAGAAAGCTCTGCGCCTGATCGCCAACCACCCCGAGCTCGATCTGTTCGGAATTCCCGAAGAACTCCTCGAAGACGAAGAAGAATACGAGGACGACGAGGAATACGAAGACGAAGAGTAAACTCCGAACATAACCCCGGGGCAATCGCACTGAAATGCCTGTGTTTCTCATCAGAACAAGATTCCCGCCACAGCCCTTTGCGAGTGCAGGCTCAGCGGGAATGACGCAGTTAATATTCGTTCATTCCGGGTGTAGACCAGTAATCTAGAAGTTTGATGCTTTCACCCTTTATCGCGCGCAGCGGTATGGCGAAAACAGAGTAGATGTGTTACAATTTAATACCGACAAAATCCAGTGAGGTATAAAAATGACTGTTAAAACCATCAGATTTTTTCTGCTGGCGTTGATGATTTTTGCCGCCGCCGCTTCTTTCGCCGATCAGATTGAAGCATCTGCAACACCCGCGTCGTCTGCGAAGCCGGTTCTCGAAGATTTCTTCCCTGAAGGGCTTCTCGATGCCGACAAACAGTATGTTGACCCGGTCGTGCTCGAAAATAAAGTATTTGCCCTGTATTTTTCTGCCAGCTGGTGCCGTGGTTGTGCCGCTTTTTCGCCAACTCTGGTGAAAATGCGCAATGCGAACAGCGACAGGTTCGAAGTTGTTCTCGTTGGCTTCGACAACAGTGCTGACGACATGTACAATTACATGAAAAGATACGCCATGCTCTGGCCGGCCGTAGACTGGGAAAGCCCGGTAAGACCCGCTCTGAAAGAACGCTTCAGCGTTTCGTTAATTCCAGCCCTGATCGTTGTCGCCCCCGATGGCCGCATAATCACCACTGATGGTTACAAACAGATTCAGAATCTCGGCGAAGAAGTGCTGCAGACCTGGTTGCAGAGCGTTCAGGCCCCTGCGGGTGACTGATGCATAACCTGAGCCCGATTTCGGGCATCATTGCGGTCGAATACCGCACAACTTTCGAGAAATTTCTTTTCCCGGCAGCGTTCATTGCGCTGCTGGGTGTCATTTTAGGTGGTGTCAATCTCTACGCCGCGCCCGAAGACCTGCGTGGTTTCGGCACCGCGCTGTTGGCGGTTTCTCTGCCGTCACTGCTGACATTTGTTGCACTTATGTTTGGCATGAGCTCGCATTACGACTTCGATGGCAACACTCGCACCCTCTGGTTCAGAATCAGTGTTTTCTCGTTTAGCTACCGACTGCGATATGCCTCATTCAGCGATATCAGTGCTTTCGCCACGTCAGGAATCCGCAATCGGGCCCGCATTCATACCTGGTGGACTTACAAAGTGGTCATGTTATTGAAGAACGGCAGAATGATCTCAATTTCAGGTGCCCGCGACAAGTCGGTTTACGCAATGAACCGCCTCAGCGAAAAGCTGGCAGGCACGGTCGGCTGCGTGTTCTTCAACTCTGAGCCTGAGCTGGTCGCCCACGCCCCGGTAGCCGGCGACCGCCCGATCGTTGAATTCCACGACTGGACAACCGCCGATTATTTCACTGAGTTCTGGCCTGATATTACCCTGTCGCTGCTGTTTTTTGCCGCGATTGTGGCTTTCATCGTCGGCCTGGTGGTTTCGCTCAGCTGAATACGTCAGTTATCTGTCACATATGAGTTCAAGAACAGGCAGTCTGTATGTTTCCCCGGCGCAGGCATTTATCTGAGCCGTTATTGATCAGATCGGTTAGATTCCCGCCGCCGGCTGATGCCGGCAGCGGGAGCCAAAAAACTCACTTTATTGTGCGATAGCCAAGCAGCACGTCGGCAAGCTGGCCGGTCGAGCCGTCTTCTCGCTCGAAACTGCCGTTAAGTATCAGTGAATTGCCGTTGATATCGGCTGAAGCACGCATAAAATTAAGATTCAGCGCCTTGATGCCAAGCTCGCTCAGAGTGCTGAACTCGTTTTTGCTCATTTTGCCATCGCCGTTAAGATCGCGGTAGAGTTTCAGCGCCTTGAATATCGGATCGAGAATAGTGATTTTGCGGTCGCCGTTCGCATCGTATTTGCCGAGTTCTTCAAAGCCGTGAGCGGCGCCATTCTGGTCGCCAAACAGCTCGCTGCCGTTGTCGACAACGCCGTTGCCATTGCGGTCATAGGTGAGCAGGGCGGTATTGCCCTTGACCCAGGCGGTGCTGTCGAGTTTGCCGTCGGCGGTTACATCAAAAATCGCGCCTTTTCCGGCTTCGGTAAGCTGAATGCCCTTACCGTCAAGATCAAGAACCAGCGGGTCGACTTTTTTTATGCCAAGCTCTTCGAGGCTTATGCCAATGCGCTCTTCGACGCTGGTATTCTGCCTGAATTTCAGGTTGAGCTCATACGAATTGCGCCGCGCCAGGCTTGCTGACATTTCTTCGGTCGTGAGCGCCTGACTCTGCCGTCCGGTTGTGATGGTGCCAGATGTCGAGCTGCCGACGGCTGCGTTCGACTCTGCAGCGGCTTCAACAGATGCTTCAGCGGCAACCGGTACCGGATCTTCGCCGCTTGTGGTGTTGCCACGGGCCTGGTTGAGCAGCTTTTCAAAGCGTGCTTTCAGCGCCTCGTATTCCTTCTCATCTTTGCTGATCATGCGCAACATCAGATCGAGATCACGTTCGAGCTTCGGGTCGGCGCTGCCGCTTTCGAGCGGCTTGTCGCTGCTGACTGTCAGCTTCAGATTCAGTTCTGACACTGTGGTCTGACTTCTGAACCGGGTGATGGTCTGGCGCATCTGGTTCATTGGCGACAGTTCGAGCAGATCTTTTTCGAGGTCCGACTGTCTGGCGGCAGTTTTCGTGTCGTCTTTTTTGAAAAGTGCATCGACTGCCTGTGAGAACCGGCTGGCCCGCATGAAACGCTGCGATAAAATTGACGCGGCAATAGCCATGTTTACTCCTCCTTGAGTAAGTTTGCACATCCTTATGCGCGAAAGCGAAAAAAAACACTTCCCCTTATATGTATCGGCAGCTCCCCCCTGAAAAGTTTAGAGCAAAATGCAAAATGTGCAAAAATTATACAGGCTGTGGGCAGCAGACGGCAGGCAGGTGCTTGACGGCCGGCGCCCCCTTAACTTATGCTCATCGCATGCGGCAGAATTCACCAGCTCCAGTTTCAACAGGCTCATATCACGAAGACCTGCTGTTGCTGTTTCTGCTTCTTCCCCTCTATTTTCAGGTATGGGGAAGGTTCGGGCAGAAGTTCGCAGTTGCCGCGCTGCTCAGCATGACGACGGGTGTCTGCTGCTGGTTTCTATCTCTGATTTTTAAACCCGCTGCATCTGATAACCCTTCGCCAGATACTGGCTCAAAATCACAAATTGCTGCTGTCGGCCAGCTTGCAGAGGCTTCTTCAGTTGCAGTTGACGCAAATTCTGAAAAGTCAGCCCCCCTGGAATTACTCAAAAACTCTGCCAATCCCGCCCAATACGACAATCAGGCAGAGCCTGCCAGTCTGGGCAGCCTGGAATCAACGCAACTGCAAGCCGGCCGCTTCGGCTGGTCGCTGTTTCTGCTCTTTCCGTTGCTCTGCCCTCTGGCACTGCCACTCTGGTTGATTCCCGGCATTCTCGTCGCAACTTATACTATCGTTTTCAATGGCTTTGGCGGCTTCGGCAGACATATTTTCAACCCGGTTGCCGTCGCCGTGGTCTTCATGCTCGCCGGTTATGGGCACACCGCCAGCCTGCATGCAGTCAGGCCCTTACCTGGCCCATACGACGGCTTTACCGTCTGGAACGCCGGCGCACCCGTGGCGAAGCCGGTCTGGCATATCTATGCCGATGTGCCGGTCGATGAGCTTTTTCAGGCATCATTTTCCGGTCTGCTGCCGGCAATTCCGGGGTCTGCCTTTGGTTTGCCTTTGCTGCTGGCATCGGCTGTTCTGGCTCTCGCTGCCGGGCATCGCCGTATCTGGTGGGTAACCTCGGTGCTGGCGCTGCAGCTGGGGGTAATGCTCCTTAACGGTTCTGCGGGGCTGAATATCTCACCTCTGCACCCGCTTTTTCTCGGAATAATCCCGACATTGCTGCTGGTGGCGGTTATCGACCGCCATTCTCTGCCCGATGATATCCCGGGCCAGATTGTCGACGGGCTGTTGTTCGCTTTCTTTGCTCTGCTTTTTGTTTTCAGATCGCCCGATCTGCTTGGGCCTGCCTATGGGCTTCTGCTCGCGCAGATTGCCGCGCCGCTCGCCACCGATCTTATCATGCGCAGGTTCAGCCCATGACGCCAGCCACTGACAGAAAAGACCTTAAATTCATGCTGCTGCTCGCGTCGTTTTGCGCGCTGCTGCTGATCATGACCCGCGCTGCCATCGGCGAACGCGCTGAAATCAGCCTGCGCTCGGTCGATGCCATTCTGCAGATCGCGGGCGAGGAAACCCTGCCGGTCGAAGAGCAGCTGCTAGACCGTTTTAACCAGCTTTTCACCCGCCGCGCCGGTGGCCGTATCAAGTTCTGGCAGGGCAGCCGGCGCCCTGAACTGTGGGCCTGCGAAGCCACCGGTAACGGCATGTGGGCCGAAATTACGCTGGTTTTTATCATCGATGCCGGAACCGGGCAACTGCAGGGGCTGCGCGTCGTCGAACAGAACGAAACCGCCGGGCTTGGCAGTCTGATTACCGATGAAAATTTCAGCGAAAAATTCACCGGGCTGAATGCGGCAGCCGGCGTTGCTCTCGCCCCTTTCAAAGCCCTCGATAACCAGTTCGATGCGGTAACCGGTGCCACCAACAGTTCGAAAGCGGTCGAGAAAATTCTCAATCGCGCGCTCACAGAGCTTAAAAAGCTCAGAGGTGTCGCATGAACTATCTGCGAACAATCTGGCAGGGCATGGTTCCGGCAAACCCGGTGTTTGTCCTGGCGCTTGGCCTGTGTTCGACACTCGCCGTCACACTCCGGGTCGAGAACGCCTTTTTCATGGCGGTCATGGTCGGGGCGACAACCATGTTCAGCTCACTTGCCATTTCGCTGCTGCGCTACCGCATTCCTTTCAGGTTCCGGTTGATTTCGTATATGCTCGTCATCGTAACGGCGGTAATCTCGGTCGAACAGCTACTCAGGGCCTGGTATCCGGATATGGCCCGCGCCCTCGGCCCCTATGTGGGCCTGATTGTCACCAATTGCGTCGTTATGGGCCGCCTCGAAGCTTATGCTGTTTCACACCGGCCGGCCGAAGCATTCTGCGATGCGCTCGGAGTTTCGCTCGGCTATCTTTTCGTGCTGCTCGGTATTTCTGGTATTCGCGAACTGCTTGGCAACGGCACACTCTGGGGGCTGTCAGTAATGCCCGATTTTTACATCGCCTGCCGGGTTTTCAACTCGCCTCCTGGTGCTTTCATCGTCTTTGCCGGGTTACTGTATCTGATTAACCGCCTGCGGGCTGCCGCCGGGAGGGAAAGCTGATGGAAAGCCAACTGACCACGCCTCTGCTTACCATTCTCTTTACCGCTGCCATTGCCGAGAACATGGGTCTGTATTTCTTTCTCGGCACCTGCCCGCTGATTTCGATTTCTTCAGACCTCAGAGCTTCCCTGCAGATGGGGGTTACCGTCAGTCTGGTGATGCTTTTAACCGTTGCCGCGAACTTCGCCATCTTTCATGGCATTCTCGCACCGCTCGGGCTCGAATATCTGCAACTGCTGTTCTTCATTTTAACCATAGCCGCAGTAACGCAGCTGCTCGAAGAATTTCTCGACCGGTTTTTCCAGGCCGTTCACGCTTCATTTGGCATCTTTTTACCACTGATTGCAGTTAACTGCGCTATTCTTGGCGTTTCGATGTTCGCAGTGCTGCGCGAATACGATCTGTTCAGTTCACTTGCCTTTGCCGCCGGCAGTGGCCTGGGCTGGTCGCTGGTGCTGTGTCTGATCGCCTCAATGCGGCGTCGTATCGAACTGGCGGCCGTTTCACCGCATCTCGGGCGCACCGGTGTCACCATGCTGATAGCTGCAGTTATGGCAATGGCTTTTACCGGCCTCGCAGGCCTGTTTAACGGAGGCAGCCTGTGATGCAGTATCTGCTTGCGCTTCTGCTGATCAATGCTTTCGTGCTGCTGCTGTGCGGGGCTCTGACCCTGGCCGGCAGACTGTTGCGGCAGACCGGTCTGGCGAAACTGCAGATTAACGATCAGCACCGCGAAGCTGAATGTGGGCAGAGTCTGCTGAATGCCCTGGCGCAGCAGAATGTTTTTCTGCCGGCCGCTTGCGGCGGGAAAGGCACCTGCGGCCGCTGCGAAGTCAGGGTCACCGAAGGCGGCAGTCCGGCAACAACCCTTGAAAAGTTGCAGCTTCCCGCTGACCGGTTGGCGGCTCTGGCACGTCTCGCCTGCCAGGCAAAAGTGCGCGGCGATATGAAGGTTGAAATCGCGGCTGCTCTGCTCGGAGCCGGTTCTTATCTGGCCACGCTCGAAACCAGCGAAAAAGTGGCCGCAGACATCAGAACCCTTCGCTTCAGACTGCCTGAAGGCAGAAATCTTGATTTTCTACCCGGCCAGTATATGCAGATTGTCTTCAACCAGCCCTGGGAAAGAGTTCTACGTGCCTATTCAATTTCATCATCGCCAGCCGAAAAACAGAGCTTCTCTCTCGATGTGCAGCTGGTTGCCGGGGGCCTGGTCAGCACTCACCTGCATGCCATGCAACCCGGTGACCAGATTGAAGTTACCGGGCCATTCGGTGATATGACTCTGTCGCCACAGCAGCATTCCAGCCCGCTGCTGCTGGTTGCCGGTGGGGTGGGGCTGGCACCGCTGCGCTCGATGGTCGCAGCATTGCAGGCAACCGGTTTCTCTGCTCCGGTTTATCTTTTTCACGGCGCCCGCAGCCGCGAAAACCTCTACAATGAAGAATTCTTTCGCACGCTTGCCCGCGGCTGCCCCAATTTTCATTATTTCCCGGCTCTTTCGCGGCCAATGCTTGAAGACGGCTGGACCGGCCAGAAAGGCATGATTCACGAGATTCTTGCAGAAAAATTGCCGGATCTTCCGGCTGCCGGGTCGCTGGCATTCGTTTGTGGCCCGAAACCGATGATGGAAGCCGTTAACAAAGTTCTTGTTGCGGGAGGCACGGCCTCTGATAGAATATTTACCGATCCGTTCGATTTTTAAGACAACTTCAGCCGCAAAGGGGAGTGAAAACATTGCTTAACACCAGCCGAAAACCGGAACAGGCTCTGCCAGCCCGATTCAGTCTTCTGATCGCGCTGTTTTCACTTGTCGCTGTTGCAGCGATGCTTTTCTCACCGGCTTATGCTCAGACTGCTTCCGGGGCTGCCGATACTGAATCTCTGGCAGAGCCGGTCGTGCCGGTGGTTCCGGTCGTGCAGATCAATTACACCTCTTCGGTGGTCACCAGCGACGAAACCTCACGCTGTCTCAACTGTCATGCTTCACGCCAGATAAAACTCGTCGAAACCTGGGAAAAAAGCACGCACGCCCGCAACGGCGTTGGCTGCTACGAATGTCACAAAGCCAATCCGGCCGATCCGGCCGCTAAAAACGGCCATTTCGGTTTTTCGGTGCAGCTGCCGGTTTCGCCCCTGACCTGCGCTGCCTGTCACCCGGCGCAATATGCCTCTTTTGCCTCTTCCAGTCATGCGATGGCTTTCGAAACGATTCGAGACCAGCCGCTGCGCACCAGTTCGCCGGCACTGTTCGAAAGCAGTTGCGCCGTTTGCCATGGCAATGAACTGCAGATGAAACGCGGCCGGGCATTGAACCATACCTGGCCGAACCATGGTATCGGCCGCATCAATACCGATGGCAGCCGCGGCAACTGCGCCGCCTGTCACGGTCATCACGACGACTCGCTCGAACGCGCCCGCAGCCCGGAAACCTGCGGCCGTTGCCACCGCGGCGACACCGGCCCTGCTTATGAATCCTGGAAAGCCTCACGTCACGGCACCGACTGGCATCTGACTGCTGCCAGCAGCGATTTTAACCGCAAACAGCTGGTTCCGGTCGAAACGCCGTTAAAGCGCCCCGACTGCTTTGTCTGTCACATTGCTCCGGCAGGCGCTAACGCTACGGCCACCCACAACCCCGGCGAACGCCTTTCCTGGAAACTGGCCGCCATGCACAGCGCCCACACAGAGAACTGGGGCGACAAGCGTATGCTGATGCAGAATTCATGCCGCAACTGCCACGCCGGAACCGAAATCGACATGTATTACCGCCGCCTCGATGCAGCAGTGCTCGAATTCAACCGCCTTGCTTCGGAAGCGGCAATTCTGGCCGGTTCTGACCGCAAGGTTCTCGACCGTATCAAAGGTGCGGCGATAAAAGGCCGCGTCGGCGCTGCAATGCTGAGCCCATTGCACACCAGAGAAGCCATAGAGAAACTGGAGAGTGAGAAGCCATGATAGAACAGAAAAGCTCTTTTGCGCGGCGGGCCACGTTTTTTAACACAATTCTGCTGCCGTTTATACTCATTTCGATTTTTGCTGAATTCTATTCCAATTCTTTTCTCATGGCCTTTCTCGTCGATAACTCAAAGGCGGTGCAGATTGCCCGCGAGAGTGGTGAAGCTAACTCTTCGATTATTCAGCGGGCAATCGTTGACCGCCGCATGTTTTCAACCGATCCCCAGGGAAAAATCGAAGTCTCGCAAAAGAACGACGAAGTAAAGCTGCGGATCAAGGGTGAATTCTATACGGCCGGAATCAGGCTGCTCTCAATTCTGTTGCTGTATTTCTGGCTGCGGCCCCTGTTTGCATTTCTCAGAAAAGGCGACGAAAGTCTTCGCCCGCTTGCCGAAAAACGCTATAACAACTTCTATCGCGCCATTTTTTCATATTTTTTCTTTGCACACCTTGTCTGGTTCATTTCATCGACATTTAAAACACTGCATCCTCACTATCCAGAAGGCTTTTCGGTTGCTGTTGGCTACCATCTTTTCTGGTGGGTGATCGAGTGCTACCTGTTTTACCTGTTTCTTGAACCTTCGCTGTTTCTCTATGTCAGCGGTCTTTTCGCCCGCAACGGTCAGCCCGCCGGGCGCTCAAGCCTCAGCATCTACATGAAGCTCGTCAGCATGATGATTTTTCTCGTGCTGCTGCCTATGGCAATTCTTGCTGCCTGCATTCACAAAGACTACTTCTATCTGGCCGAATACAAGATGAACGGCCTGATTCTCATCGTCACCTCGGCGGCCTTTCTCATCGGCAACCTGCAGTTGCTGTTCAAGTCGATTCAGCAACCACTCGATGTGCTTGGTGACAAAATGCAGCGCCTCGCCGAAGGCGACTTCGCAATACAGACCTCGGTGTTCTTCGACGACGAAATCGGGCGTCTGAAACTGAACTTCAACCGCATGGTCGACCAGCTAAAAGAGCGGGAAGAGCTCAAAGACACCTTTGGCAAATACGTGTCGATCGAGATTGCCCGTCATCTCATCGAGAATCGCAAGGTTTCGCTCGGCGGCGAAAACATTGCAGCCACGGTGCTGTTTTCCGATATCCGCAATTTCACGACGATGAGCGAGCAGATGTCGCCCGAAGAGGTCGTCAGTATGCTCAATTCATACTTCAGCTACATCACTGAACCGGTCATGGAAAACCACGGCGTCATCAACAAATTCATCGGTGACGCCGTGATGGCCATTTTTACGCCGCATCTCGGCTCTGACAACCACGTTGAAGATGCGATCAATGCGGCTCTGGGCATGCGCCAGCGTCTCGCCGAACTCAATGCTTCCGGGCGTCTTAAAATGCCGGTGCGCTTCGGGGTCGGCCTCAACACCGGCAATCTGGTCGCCGGCAACATCGGCACCGAAAAGCGCTTTGAATACACGGTGATCGGTGACACGGTCAACGTCGCCTCGCGCATGGAATCGCTTTCGAAAAGCTTCGATCACGACATCATTCTGAGTCAGGCCACGGTTGACCAGATTCCGTCAGGCTTCGCCGCCCGTCTGCAGCTCGAAAAGACCGATCCGGTTCAGATCAAGGGAAAAAGCCAGCCGGCTTCAGTATACAAGCTGCTGGGCCGGGCCTGAGCCGGTCAGTGCCTGGCGCGGCGCGGGTTGCGGCTGAGGTGTTTCCAGGAGTTGAACATGTGGCGGTAGCTGAGGGCCGAGGCCAGGTAGCAGGCAAAAGCGATCAGCAGCGAAACGTCGTAACCCCAGTTTTTGATTACCCCGCCCGAAAAGAACATCGCGAAAGCCCAGGTAAGGTTCCATGACATGCTGTCGACGGCTGAAGCCCGCGACCGCAGTTCGGCCGGAATGATTTCCATCATCGTTTCCTGCCGCATCGGCACGCACATGTTCATGAAAGCACCCCTGAAAACGAAGCAGACTGCGCAGACCCAGAACTCGTGCCGCCAGGCCATCAGCGCCATGAATGGCAGCGAACAAAGTTGTGAATAAACGACACCGCGAATGAGGCCGAACCGACCCGCAATCGCCGGCGAAAGAATCGAACCGAGGGCGGTGCCGAACTGGCCAAGGGCAAAGACGAAGCCGATCTGCGGAATGCTCGACCCGACCCAGTCGCGGAAATACAGATTGAAATAAGGCACGATCATACCGGCGCCAAAGCCGATCAGAGCGTTACAGAAAGCAAAGCGGCCGATCAGCAGCCAGGGTGTTTCGAGCGACTTTTTATCGGGGTTATCACGATGTGGTTCTTTTTTTTCATTGGCATATTCGGCCTTGCCGGCCATTCCGAATGAGGGTATCAGGGCAAAGAAGATAAAGATAATACCGACCCAGAGCGAATATTGCAGCCGGTCGGCATCGGAAGCTGCGCTCTCTGGGTTGAGCAGTTTGAAAATTTTCGGCAGCCAGCCGGCGATGAAACCGGCAAAAACGCTGGTTATCCACATCAGGGTGACGTTAACGCTGAAAATATATTTGCGCTGGCGGTGCCGGCCGTTTTCCTGCAGATAGGGCAGAACCGAAACCATCATCGCGCCGCTGCCGGTGCCGGCAAGAAATGCTGCCGCAAACAGCGGGTAAAGCGAGCGGGTCAGTCCGAGCACCGAATAGCCTGTGCCGAGAAGCAGAACACCGAGCAGGTAAGTGGTTCGACGCGAGGCCCGGTCTGCCAGCCAGCCCATCGGTATCGACATGACGGCGGCACAGAGTGACTGAGCAGCGAGCAGCCTGCCGATCATTTCCTCAGAATAGCCGATTTCGCGCAGATAGAGGTTGAGCAGCACCGAAAACACGCCGGTGCCGATGCCAAGAAGCGCCTGCGCCGAAAACAGCCTCAGAATCGAGGCCGGAAAAGTTCTGATGATCAGCAGCATCTTGTGCATTGTCGAGTCGTTCCAGAGCCGGAACCAGGCAGCCACAGCAGAATGAAAAAAATAACAGCATCTCAGCGAAGCCGGAAAAACCATCAAAAACCCGGTTTTTTCGCCCCCTGATTCTGCTTCAGCCCGTTCATAAAGTCAAGAGAGGGTAATTCAAAAGTATCTCTATTTGCGAAGCGGCTTTGATAAAACCACATAATGGCAATTATTAAAAAAATGCTCAATCAGGCCTGAAGCGGAGTAAGTGAATTTTTGCATATTGTTCTTATTAAAAAAAATTAATGCGTCAGAATTTTTCATTTCGCTATGTGGCGAAATATAGTATGTTTAAAATATCACGAGGTGAATAAATTGAAAGAAACTTTGAATACACTCAAGGTTCTCGCAGAAGAAAGCCGCCTGCGCATTTTCATGGCTCTGAATGAACATGAACTGTGTGTCTGCCAGATCGTGGTGCTGCTTGGCCTTGCGGCCTCAACCACGTCGAAACATCTCGCTCTGATGTA
>DAOQWI010000064.1:0-8772 GCA_035342015.1 Candidatus Ozemibacteraceae bacterium
GGAAAAATCTGCCATCAGGTTTCAGCCAGCCTTTGAGGCGGGTATCCCAGCCCGGCGTGGCAGAAATCAGGTCGAAACGTTCAAGACAGATGATGCGGTCGAACTCAGCCGTAAATTTAAGGTCATTGAATTCGGCGGCAATGACTTTAACATTGTTTAGTTCGAGTTCTTTAAGGCGTTTCTGCAGATGAATGGCGCGACTGGTGCTCTCGGCAATCGCGGTAATCTGGGCCTGTGGAAACTGGGCGGCGAGCCAGAAAGTCATGGCACCCCAGCCGCAGCCGATTTCGAGAATCTGCATGCCGTCTCTGATATGGGCGCGATCGGCCGACATCCAGAGCATGGTGTCTTCGGCTTCGTCAAGGTCTTCGGCACCGGTCGGAAAGTAGCAGCAGCCGAAATTCAGGCGTTTTCCGAGGAAAAGTTCGAAAAATTCGGGGCCCATTTCGGTGTCACCGGCTTCGGTGTTCGGGTCGCGGCGCAGGCAGGCGCCCATTTTCAGTTCCTTGTTGATCTGGCGGAAAACGGCGTGACGGGCTTCAACATCGCCGAGGGAAGCCCGATCGATTGCCTGCGAGCAGAGATAGCGCACCCAGGTTCTCGTCAGGCGCTCGGGAACGAGGCCGGTTTCCAGAGTCTTGAGAACGAGTTTTGCGGTTAATCCCATAGTTTTCCCCCGTTTTACGGTCAGCTGAAGTTAACAAGAATATATAACTACCATGAAGATTCTGCAATGCCTGATTTTTGCTGCTTCCTTTTCTGGCAGAATCGTTATATCATTATTGGCGAATATGCACGACACCCAGACCGGATTGCAACTGAAACAACGCGCGCGGGGCTTTACCTTGATCGAGCTGATGATAGTGATTGCTATCATCGCTATTCTCGTCAGCCTTGCCGCCTACAGTTTTTCGAACATTCGCACCCGCATTCGCCGCACCAGTTGCCGGGAAAACCAGCGGGTCATTCTGGCGGCCACGCTGCAGGCCCAGACTGAAATGGCGGCGATCGATAACAGCAATCTTACTGTCGATAAGCTCATCGAGCTTGGGTATCTGCGCCGCAAACCGGTCTGCCCCTGTGCCGGCCGCTACTGGATACAGAACGAAAAAGATGAACTGCGCGTCAGCTGCGTTGAAACCAACAATGGCGACAAACACGGATACACGGAATAACCAGAATGAACAATACCTTAATTTTTGAGACCTACCTCAAACAGATCGCCACACAGCTGAATCAGAGCAGTTATGCGACGGCGCTCGATCTCTGCCTCGAAATGCGCACCCGGCTGCTCGCCACCGCGCCCGTTGACCCGTCGATTTTCGGCTGGCAGCGCTATTACCATTTTCTCTGCCTGGTCAGGCTCGACCGCGGCGAAGAGGCGCTCGATCTTTATATGAGCGACGAAGAACACCCCTTTGTGCTCGACCGCATTCAGACCGCCTACATGACTTCGGTTGCCGCCGAACTCGCCTGCGCCCAGGAAAACGCCGTTCTGACGCTGAAGCTGTCACGCCTCGCCTGGACCATGTCATTTCACGATACCGACGTGGTTTCGCGGGTGCAGAAAGCCCAGAACGCCTGCATTTACTTTGAACGTCTGAAGCGCAACAACCTGAATTTCGGGTTTGGCCGCTTTTTAACCGGGTTTGGCAAAAGTAATGATATTCCGGTGCTTTTTGTTCAGGGGCTTGAATGCCTGCTCGCCAACTACCGGCAGTCTTCCAGCCTTACGGTTGCAGCGATTCTGCTCAACAGCCTGCCCGACCTCGCCGGTTATCTCGAAAAACTCCCAGACAATCTTGATCGGCTGCGTCTAGTCGAACTTGTCGACGCGATCAACAAGATACCGGGCACCATCAACGTCACCGGCCAGTTCGCCAAAGCGGTCAAGCTGCTCGAAGGCAACCGCCTCGCCGAGCTTTCGGCGCTGATCAAGCAATACCCGCAGGTTATCAACGAAAACGACGATTCGGGCATGACCCTGCTGTTCAAGGCCATTCAGCAGGACAACCTCACCGCCGTCGAAATGTTGATCGAAAAAGATTCAGATCTGCACCGCTGCGAAGCTGTGCAGGGCTCATCGCCGCTGCTGCTGGCGGTAAATCTCGGTAACCCGCAGATCGTCAAGATTCTTCTCGACCACGGCGCCGACCCCGAAATCAAAGGTGTCTTCGGTGCAACACCGCTGATTCGCTCGGTAATTGAAGAACACTACGACGTTCTTGCCCTGCTGCTTGAATACGGCGTTCTGCTCGACCGCCGCGACGATTCAGGCAACACCGCCCTGATGCACGCCGTCGAAGACGGCTCGATCGAAGCGGTTAAAGCCCTGATCGCCGCCGGTGCCGACACCAACCTCAAAAACGAGGCCGGCCTCAACCTGCAGCAGATCGCCGAAGACGCCGACGAACCCGAACTCGTAGAATTCTTCAAACACCTTAACGGCAACGGCGGGTCGGACCAGCCAAAAGCATCATAAACACTCAATTTTCTTCCCAAAAAACGGCATTTTTTTCTCTTAGAATGGCAATTTGGGGGTCATTTTTGCCACTGTAAGGAAAAGCCTCTTCTTTCAGCATAAACTCTTCGTTTTGTGCTTCAACATCGCGATATCTGGCTATAATTCCAGCTTCCCGCCGGAACTTTTCAACAAAACCAGAACTGCCTATTGCAAGTAAACCCGACCAGTCAATTTTCTGACCAAAATTACGGGCAGCAATCAAGCGATCAATTTCGCGGAAATACACCTCACGAAATTCAGAAATATCACTGAAGCCGCAATATTCAACCATTGTGGCTTCGTCTATTCGCTTATACCTTGTTTTGCTATTTTTCAATTCATTGTAGCCAGAAGTTTTCCACTGCATGGGGTGTTCCGCAACGCCTGCACGAACCATGTTCATATCAATATAAATCATGCAGTTAACCAGATGACGACCACTTTCAACTGCGGTGGCATGATAGCGATCTTCCCAGAATGCGCCTCTCCTGTTTTTTCGCTCATTGAATTCCTGCGCCACACGCCCGGCAATCAGTTGCATGGCTGAAGAAATTGACGATTCATCCTTTCCCGAAGCCAGCAGCAGATGAATATGGTTGCAGGTCACATTGTAATTCAAAACCTTAATGCCAAATCGCTTCTTTGCCTCAAAAAGCCAGTTAACCCAGTTTTCGCGATCCTGCACGAACTTGAGCAGATAATCCTTCTTATGACACCTGTGGGTAATATGCCACACATAGCCAGGCAAAAATAATCGGTTAGCTCTCAAAATTTGCCTCCTCTAATTTAAAATCCCTTAGAGCACTAATTTTAGCATAAAAAATGACCTTCTAAGGTCATTTTTAGGCAAAAAAAAGTTAATTTTTCGGCTTTCTAAGCCGTTTCCTGTTGGTCCGACCCCATAAATTTTCTCGCCATGGCGGCGAGGACGTTGAATTTGCCGCGCATTACCGGCAGTTCGGGCAGCGACTCGAGGAAATAGCTGCCGTAGCTTTTGCTGACAATGCGGTTGTCGAGTATCCAGATCGTGCCGCGGTCGTCTTTTTTTCTGATCAGGCGGCCAAAACCCTGTTTGAGCTTTATGGCGGCCATCGGCAGCTGGTATTCTTTAAAAGCGTTGCCGCCGCTAGCCTTGATCTTGTCGTTTCTAGCTTCCAGCACCGGGTCGTTCGGGGTGGCAAACGGCAGGCGCGTGATAATCAGGTTGCGCAGGGCTGAGCCGGGCACGTCGACGCCTTCCCAGAAACTGTCGGTGGCGATGAGAACGGCGTTGCCGTCTTCCTTGAAAAGTTCGAGCAGGTGGTGGCGTTCAAGTTCGCCCTGCTTGTAACATTCGATGCCGGCAGAATTGAGGCGTGGCGACAGAAAGTTGTAAAACTGGTTCAAATGCCCGTAGGAAGTGCATAGAATCAGCGCCCCACCCTGCGACGCCAGAATGATCTCGAGCAGCGGCTCGCTGACCTTTTCGGCAAAAATTGCGCTCGCCGGGTCTGGAATATCGGTCGGAATGAACAGACGCGCCTGTTCCTGATAGTTAAACGGCGATGGGAAACGGCCCTCGATCGGCGCCGGCGTCAGCTCTTCGCTGTTGAGCCCAAGACGGTTGCGGATAAAACTGAAATCATGCGCGGTCGTCATTGTGCCTGAAACGAGAATCGTCGACGGAATCTTCTTGAAACAGTATTCGAGCATCGGCTTCGAAACTTCAATCGGCAGCGAATGAAAAGCGGTATAAACCGCATTCTTGCGAAAAGCGGCGGTGAAGAAATGCACGAAAATCTCGCGGTCAGCGGCGCCGGTATCGAAAAGGATGTTGACGCCGCCGGCGATTTCGTCGAGGCGCGAGGCGTAAGAATTCAACTCGGTCAGCGGCAGCTCGAAACATTCGGTTTCTTCGTCACCATCATCGCCGAGCAGATTGCCGATTTTGCGGGCAATTTTGCGCATTTTCGCCGCGAGGCGCTTGCATTCATCACGCAGTTTGAAGGCAAAATGCACCAGGGTGCTGAACTCACCGCGTTTTTCTTCTTTGGGCCCGATGCGCAGCCGATATTCGCCATACTGCGCCTTGGTCGGGTCGGTAATGAAGGTTGTCACCACGTCAAAAAGGCTGCGGCTGATATCGCCGATCTCAAGACGGCTCGGAATCATTTCTTCTGATAGATCCTGCAGCAGAGCGGCGCGATCTTCGACCGAAAATTCACCACGGCCGAAGGAAATCATCGAATAGAGGCTTGCCAGCGTGCCATGCTCACGGCGACCGCGCTTCTGATAAATCTTGTTGAGGGCTCGCTGCACACCAACCGAGGTGGTTCTGAAGCCGAAATGCTTCGTGGCAGTCTCTTCGAGGTTATGCGCCTCATCGAGAATGAATATTTTACAGGCCGGAATAACCGCCGTCTGGCTGTATTCAGCAGTATCAGCCCGCAGTGCCAGATCGGCAAACAGCAGGTGATGGTTTACCACGAGAATATCGGCCTCAGAGGCGGCGCGCCGTGAAGTGTAGAAAAAGCAGTCGTTGAATTCGCTGCATTTGATGCCGGGGCAGCTGTCTTTATCGCAGCAGAGTTTTTCCCAGAGTGATTCGACCGGAACCCAGTTCAGATCGCTGAGCGAGCCGTCGGAAGTATTCTCGGCCCAGGCAACCAGACGGTTGAACTGGTCGAATTCATCATGTTCGAGCAGAAACTCGCCTTCGCTGGCGCCGAGCGCCTCACGGATGCGGCGCAGGCAGATATAGTTACGGCGCCCCTTAACCAGACAGTATTTAAACGGAAACTTCAGAATCGAAGCGAGAAACGGCAGGTCTTTGTTGACCAGCTGATGCTGCAGGTTGATGGTATTCGTCGAAATGCCGACACGGCAGCGGTTCTTTATCGCGTAATGTACCGCCGGAATCAGATAGGCCATGCTCTTGCCGATACCGGTCTCGCCTTCGAGCATCGCGTGGCAGGGTTTGTTCATCGCTTCGATGATCTGCGTCATCAGCTGTTTCTGGCCGGCGCGTTCTTCGAAGTTATCGAGTTTTTTCGCGATCGCCCCGCCCTTCGAGATAAAGGCAGTCATTTCGGCCGCGTCGAGCTTCTGGGTTTCTTTTTCGATGAAAGGCTCGACGACGACATAAAACTCGGTGCATTCATTGTTGTGTATGGCAAAGCCGATTCCGGACTTGCCGCAGAGGGCAGCAACCGAGAGGTCGGCGTCAGAGGGCATCAGCTCTCCCGAAGGGTGATTGTGCAGCATGACATCGCCGGGCCGCAGACTGCGCACGATTGCCGGCGCCGAGTCTTCGTTTCCCCGGGCGAGAATGCGGATGTTGTCCCAGGATTTGTCGGCGCGGCAGGTGGCGGCGCTGAGAACCTCAGCCCCATGCGCTTCGGAAATGGCGTCGACCAGCATCTGGCGATCTTCGGCGGCAATAGTGACCGCGGTGGTCGGCGCGGCCTTTTTTTTTCGGGGGGATGGCATGCGGTGCATTTTATGGTGCGTCAGATTCTTTGTCAATGCCTCTTAAGAAAAAAATCAGTGCTTGACCTGCAGCGGCGGTTGTGGGCATAATAGCGCCGTGAAATTTTAATACACAGAGGAGACAATCTGCATGGCAAAACTCGTAGGCAATGTTCTTATCGCCCAGGGCGGCGGCCCGACTGCGGTTATCAATCAGAGTCTGGTTGGTGCGGTTCTTGAATCAAGAAAGTTTCCCGAAGTTGATCGCGTTTACGGCGCTCTGCACGGCGTCAGAGGCATCATCGAAGAAGATTTTATCGATCTGACCCAGGCTACCACTCACAACCTCGAACGCGTTGCCTGCAGCCCGAGCTCTGCACTGCTCTCTACCCGCGACAAGCCCGATGCAGACTACTGCGAAAAGATTTTTAAAGTGTGCATGAAGCACAATGTCAGATATTTCTTCTACAACGGCGGCAACGACTCAGCTGACGCCGTGCGTATCGTCAACGACAACGCCGCCGCAGCCGGCTACGAACTGCGCTGTATTCATATTCCGAAGACTATCGACAACGATCTGCGCGTCACTGACCACTGCCCCGGCTATGGTTCAGCCGCCAAATTCGTCGCCTCAGCCTTCGCCGGCGTCAACCTCGACAACCGCGCTCTGCCCGGCGTCTACATTGGCGTCGTTATGGGCCGCAATGCCGGCTTTTTGACCGCTTCTGCCGCTTTCGCCCAGAAATATGAAGATGACGGCCCACACCTCATCTACATGCCCGAAAGAGCTTTCGATACCGAAGCTTTCCTGAAAGATGTCGACGACGTTTACCGCCGCTTTGGCCGCTGCGTCATCGCCGTATCTGAAGGTATCGTCGGCGCCGATGGCAAACCGATCATCTCTTCGCTGATCGGCGACTCTGAAAAAGACGCGCACGGCAACGTGCAGCTGTCGGGCACCGGCGCTCTCGGCGACGCTCTCGGCAAAGTCATCAAAGACCGCCTCAAGATCAAACGCGTTCGCTCTGACACCTTCGGCTACCTGCAGAGGAGTTTCCTCGGCATCGTTTCTGAAGTTGACCAGGCCGAAGCCCGCGAAGTCGGGGAAAAGGCCGCACAGTTCGCAATCTGGAACAACGTCGACGGCTCCGTCGCCATTCGCAGAACCGGCGATTATTCGGTCGATTACTTCCTGACCCCGCTCGCCAGCGTGGCCCGCGAAACCAAGTCTATGCCGCGCACCTTCATCAACGAAGCCGGCAATGGCGTTACCACTGACTTCCTGAACTATGCCCGCCCTCTGCTCGGCAGCATGCCGACCTATGAGCGCCTGCAGTGCCCGAAAGTGCCGAAGAAGTAATCTGCAGTGAAAGCCAAAAAGACCGACAGACTTATACTTGATATTGAAGGTCTGGCCAGCGATGGCCAGGCCTTTGTTTCCATCGACCGCAAAAAGGTCAGAGTTCCGGGTTTTCTGCCCGGCGACAAGGTAGAACTGCACTTCAACGACGAGGGCCGCATTGAAGACGCGCGTCTTTTTGAGCCTTCGCCAGACCGAGTCAAGCCTGACTGCTTTTTTCATGGCCCGTGCGGCGGCTGCGACCTGCTCGAACTTTCTGAAAAAGGCCGCAAAAAAGAAAAACAGGCAATGATCGAACGCTCGCTGGCCTATGTGCCGGGCGGCAAAGAAGCTTTCGTGCACAACTTCCACCCCTCGCGCGAGATCATCAGATATCTGCCCCGGGTGCGCCTGCACCAGAGCCGCAGTTTTGAAGAACGTGAATCGGGCTTTCTTGCCGCCGAAAACTGGCAGACTCCGGTTCCGGGTGGCGTGGTGCCGGTCACAGCCTGCGCCCTGATTACCGCCCCGCTCAACCGCAGGCTGGTTGCGGCCCGCAAAATTCTCAACCAGGTTCCGATCATGCTCGACAGCCTGACGCTGATGTCGTCGTCGTCGCATAATTCTGACCGGGTTACGGGGCACGCGGTGCTGATGAAGGGCAAAACCGCCCGGCACTGCTATGACAGCCTGATGAAAGTCATGCGCAGCCTCAATCTCAAGGGCCTTTCAATCGCATCTTTTGACGGCAAAATCAAAGAGGTCGTCGGCCCCGTAAACGTCACCGGCCTCGTCGCCCCCGATGTCGAGGGCGGCCCTTACGATGCTGAGCCATCATTTTTCGTACAGGGAAACATCTTTCAGAACCCGCTGCTGGTGCGCAAGGTTGTTGAATTCTGCAAACCTGCCGCCGGGATGCGCATCGTCGAAGGGTTTGCCGGCGCCGGCAACTTCACACTGGCTCTGGCGGCCAAGGGTGCCCACGTCGAAGCGGTTGAATCACACCCCGGCGCGGTCAGAACCGGTCAGCGCAACATTCTTCGCGGCGGTTACGACAAGCTTGTGGAGCTCACCGAAGGCGATGCGATCAAGGAACTGATCAAATACAAACCCGAACCCGATGTGCTGCTGCTCGACCCGCCCCGCACCGGCACGCCCGGTATCGGCCGCATCGTCAGCAAACTGCAGCCGAAAAAAATCGTCAGCATCTTCTGCGATCTCGACGCCCTCGAAAAAGACGCAAGCGCGATCGTTAAAAGCGGCTACCGGCTCACCGAAGTCGCCGGTTTCGACCTCTACCCGCGCACGCACCACGTCGAAGTCGCCTGCCTCTTCGAAAAAGCTGCCCAATAGCAGTCTTCTTCGCTTATATTCGTCAAATAAAGCCCGGCTTTCTGGCCGGGCTTTTGCTTTGCGGCTGAAAAAGCCTCGAATAAGCCCGCAAACAAGCGCAACAAAAGGCTCAAATGCAGCTGAAACAGGC
>DAOQWI010000064.1:8872-13853 GCA_035342015.1 Candidatus Ozemibacteraceae bacterium
TCGAATAAGCCCGCAAACAAGCGCAACAAAAGGCTCAAATGCAGCTGAAACAGGCTTGAGAAACATTTCTGACGGGAGTCTAAAGCAAGGCTAAAATTCTCAGCGCCGTTGAAACAAGGGCAAAAGAAAAACAAAAGCAAGGCCAGTTACGCATGTGAAAAGTTACACACAGGCAATATTCGGGGCGGGCGGCTCTAAACCGTCTTAGCGGCGGCAGCGCAGGGCTTCGAGGTAGTAGATAGCTGACAGAATGGCGTCGCCGAAACAGCTGCTGCCCTGATGGGAGATAATGCCGTCTGGCCACCAGGCGATCAGCAGATCGGCGAAGCTGGCGCGATGGTTCAAATCAATTGCCACCCCGTCGACTTCGATATATTCAAGACTGTCAGGGAAACCCTGAACCTGGCCGGCCGGGCCAAGAACCGAACCCGAAGCCAGTCTTTCACCTACCAGATAAGCGGCGATATCGCGCGCCACCTGTTCGGGTGCAATCTGCCGGCCGTCGCGATCAAAAATCTGTAATGACTGGCCATCGGGGCCAATTTCGGCACGCGGGCCGCTCGGGTCGTTCTGAAAAAGAATTTTCAGACTTTCATTGTCGCGCAGCTTTTCTTCGATTGTCGGAAAAGGTATGACCAGCGAAGAAAAACCGATGCCATTTTCGATGAACTGATCGGCCAGACCGGCAAGATTGCTTATGTAGGAGCGGTCGAGGTCGGTTTCACCGGCAACCCCGTTTTTGCTGCCACGCCCGAATGGTGCAGTCTGAACATCCTGTTCATCAAAGGGGCCGCCGTGGCTGGACAAGGCCGACAGCGTCAGGTTTTCGAGCCCGGCATCGCCGTCGAGATACAGCCCGATCGGCAGATTTCTGGCGCCAAGTGCCTGTGAAAGCGCGCAGACCGGCACCGCCTGTGGCGGCATGAACACGTTGATACCACAGGTCATCAGACCTTCGGCAATACCGGCGGCGAGCTCAGCCAGGCCGGGCCGGGCCGCATAAGCGAGCACGGTGCTCGGGAAACCATGGCAGACATTGCGCAGATGCCGGTAAAACTGCAGATTTTCGGGCAGTTCAGCCCAGTGCTGAGCGATTACGTCGGCAGACCTGAATCGGGCCGGATACAGAGGCTTCATGCGAAAATTGCGGCGCCTCCGAGCAGAACCGCGTCGTTTTCGAAGCGGGCTTCTCTTACCAGTGGCCGTTCAGCGCCGGCAGCGACCGGCAGAATATGCTTTTTCATCGTTTCTTCAAGAGTCGGCATGAAAAACTTTTTGAGCGCCATCATACCGCCCCCGAGCAGCACCACTTCAGGATTCATCAGGGTATGCACATTGGCAAGCGCAATGCCGAGATAAGTGCCGACGCGGTGAATTGCTTCGAGTGCCAGTTCGTCACCCTGTTCGGCCGCTTTGCCGATCAGCGGGCCACGCACGTTTTCAAGTTTGTGTTCAGCCAGCTCGCCGAGCAGGCTTTTGCGACCTTTTTTCAATTCAGCCTTGACATAGTTTTCCATGCCGGTGCCCGAGCAGTAGGCTTCGAGACAGCCGCGATTGCCGCAGCCGCAAAGCGGGCCTTCCGGGTCCATGCAGATGTGGCCGATTTCGCCGGCCGAGTTGGTGGTGCCGTTCATCAGCTGGCCATTGATAACCCAGCCCGAACCAACGCCGGTGCCGACAAAAATATTGCCGAAATTTTCGAGGCCCTTGCCGTTGCCAAACTTATGTTCAGCCACTGTCGCAGCACGCACATCGTTGAGCACCCTGACCGGCACGCCGAGCGCCTTGCTGATCGACCCGCCAAGCGGTGCGTTTTTCCAGCCGAGATTGGGCGAATAAATGACTTCGCCGGTGGCACCATTGATCTGGCCGGCCGAACCGATGCCGGCGCCGTTGATTTCCTTGATGCTATGCCCTTCAAGCACCTTTTCAACGGCCCCGAGAATTACCGAAATGACCCCGTCAAAGCCTGCAGAAGCCTGGGTCGGAAAAATCGCCTTCTTCAGAATCTCATCGCCATGACACAGACCAACGGCAACCTTGGTGCCGCCGAGATCGATTCCGAGACTGAGATTTTTCGCTTTTGCCATAGCCAGCTCCTTTTTATCCGCCAATTTTAGACAGGGAATTATCGAACGTTGCCGCGAAGCATGCACGGTTTTTGCGCCACGAAGCCTTTTCTGAAAAAAGCCGGGCAATAACCGCCTTAACCTCTTCTGAATTCATACCTCTGATATTTACACCATATTGAGAATCAAGACAAGGCAGCAGATAGCCGCCTGAAGTCAGCCGCAGCCTCTGGCAGAGGTGGCAGAACGGTGCGGTGCGCGAGCTGATGAAGCCGACACGACCTTCGGTGCCGACGATGCGATAATTATGCGCCGGGCCGAAAGATGGTTCTTCGTATGGTTCGAGCTGATATCTGGCCTTGATGGCTGCAAGCACAGTCTCCTCTGAAATAAATGCAGTCGGTTCGCCGGCCGGGTCAGCATTGAAGGGCATGCGCTCGATAAAGCGCACTGAAAGCCCCTTTTTGACTGCAAAATCAGCAAAGGCGAGAATTTCGTGATCGTTAATCTTCGGAATCAGAACGGTGTTGATCTTGACCGGGCCAAGTCCGGCAGTAACTGCAGCGTCGATACCACGCAGAACGTCAGATAAATTGCCATTTCGGGTGATACGGATAAAATTTTCAGGATCCAGCGAATCGACGCTGATGTTAACCCTTTTTAGACCGGCTTTTTTAAGAGGTTCGGCAAAACGGTCAAGCAGAGCGCCATTAGTTGTCAGAGTCAGGTCTTTCAGACCGCTGATCTTTGCGAGCTCGCCAACGAAGTCAACGATACCGGCGCGCACCAGTGGCTCGCCACCGGTGACTCTTACCTGTTCGACGCCTGTTTCGACGGCGGCTCTGATCACCGGCAGCATTTCTTCGTAGCGCATGATAGTATCGTGCGTTTCCTTGCAGATGCCATCTTCGGGCATGCAATAAACGCAGCGATAGTTACAGCGGTCGGTTACCGATACTCGCAGATACTTGAACATGATGTAATATGACTTGATACTACCTTTCGAAACAGGCCAAGTCAACCTTGCGGATTGTAAAAAATATTGTCACAGCGGCAGGTAAAAATAGGTTAGAATATCTGGCATTGCGATAGTTACAAGACCAGCCTGGTCGGGTACACAGGTAATTTTCGAGGAGTATTCATGAAATACAGATGCATTCTGACAGTCATACTTCTGATGTTTGTGACAATGCTGCCGGCGATGGCAGAAAATACCACGCTGATCTGCCAGGGCAGCTGGGGCAAAGAGGTCAATCAGCTCGGCATAACTTTTCCGGCGCCCGGGGTGATGCCGACTGCGCCTTATCAGTGCATTGGCGGCTACGACATTGACGCAAACGGCACGATCTGGTTTTCTGACTCGGTTAACAGTCAGCTTAAAAGCTTTAAAGACAAAAACTGGGCGTATATCATGCTCAATTTCGGCCGGCTTGGCGATCTTTCCTGTTTTAACAAAAAACTATACATACTGACCCGCGAGCCAGACGGCGTTGCTGTCGTTAACCCCGAAAACGGCAAGGTAGAAAAGCATATCAAGATTGACATGAAAAACCCGGGACGCCTGAAAGTTGTTTCTGACAGTCATTTTCTGATCGAAGAACAGGGCGTTGGCCTGATCATGTATAAAAACGACAAGGTCGTCATGCACCCCGCGGTTGCGCTTGAGCCGGTCACCGACGGAAAACGCATTTTCGGGGTACAGTATAATCTCGAAAAGGATTCGCGCAGCATTATCGCCGCCGAGATTGCCGACGAACTGCAGGAACCGGAAATGCTCGGGCTTTATGAAGCCGGCGAAACGATCGTCTTTATCAAAACCGCCGGCATCAGCGCCGACAAACCGGTCATCATGCTGGTCACCGCTTCGCAGCCAGCCCTGCTCAAATTCATCAGGCTTGCCGAGGCAGCCAACCCGGACAAAACCATTTCCCTGCCACTCTTCGAAACTTCGTTTCTGCCAGCCAGCTGGAAGCTCTGCAGCGATGGCAATCTTTATGGCTTTGCCGGCAGCGCCCCAGAAGGCTTCAAGGTTTTCAAATCCGACAACGGGTTTTGAATCTGGCCCTTTAACCGGCCAGAGCCAGCTCATGGACAGGAAAATAAACTTCAATCCAGACACTATATTTCAATAAAGGACAATAGCATGACTCCATTAAAAACTTATTCGTATCAGATCGATGGCAACCCCGATGAGATGCTGGAAAAATTTCGCAACAAGTTTCAGACAAAAGGTCTGCAACTTGATGGCGATATCAATAACGGAACAGTATCGGGTTTCGGCTTCAAGGCAACCTACTCGCTGCGGGACCAGAATCTGACCATCGACGTTCATGAAAAGCCGGCCCTGATTCCCTGGGCAATGCTCGACGAGCACCTGAAGCCCTGACTGTATAATCGTCTGATTGATTCTGGACGGTTGGCGATTTTTCGGTTAAAATTTAAAGCAAATCTCAAACTGGAGCTTCGTATGCGCAGAAAAAACCTGATGTTTGGCTTTCTGTTGATGGTTGGGCTCAGTTCTGCCCCTTGCGGGGTTTATGCACAGAATAATCCGTTCGAAGTCGGCACGGTAACCCCGACCGAAAGCGTTGCTGCAGTTGAAAAATACGCCATAAACGGTTCATGGGTCAACGTACGCAGCGGTCCCGGCACCGGCAACGGGGTTCTTAAAACCCTGCCACGGGGCACAACCGGCACGAAAATTGCCGAAAAGAATGGCTGGCTGCAGATTGACTTCGGAAATGGCCTTACCGGCTGGGTCAGAGCCGACCTGGTCAGCAAAGCCGGCGGTGCCACGGCAACCGTTCCGGCTCAGGGCATGAACAAACTGGCAGCAGCGAATGCAAAACAGTTTGCGCGCTGGGAAAAACACCTTGGCAGTGATCTGCTCGATTTCGGTCGTTTCCCCTGGT
>DAOQWI010000064.1:13953-16720 GCA_035342015.1 Candidatus Ozemibacteraceae bacterium
GCCGGCGTCAAATACCCGATCACTTCGGGCCGCACCTCGACGAGCGGTCTCTGGTCAGAAAAATACACCACCTCGATCAACCCCGGCGTAAAACCGCCGCCGCCCCCCGACATCAGACCCGGCGACATGATTCTGCTCGACTACGGTCACAACCGCTACGGGCATTCAATGATCTACCGCGGCACCGACAGTCAGGGCAACATTCTTGTGACCCAGATGGGCGACACTGCCGAAATGAGCATTCTGCCGCCCCACAAATATGAATTCTACAAAGGCGCTTACCGCATGAACGGCATGGACCAGGTACGCAAGGCCATGACCGCCTGACGCTGTTTTAAAATCTGATTCAGCAGTAACCCCCGGCAAAATCAAGGCCGGGGGTTATTTTTTTCGCTCTCAGTAAACCCTGACAAGTCTTACCGGGCGCTCTTTGCCTTTTACCGGGATGCTTCCGAGTTCGAAGCGCCGCAGATCTTTTGCAGCACCAGCTGCAGTGCCCTTTGAAGCGACGATACAGCCGTTCTCTCCGAGCTTTTCAGCAATCGCAAAGCATCTGGCCGACATATTCACCGTATCACCAATAATCGTAAAATCTCTTCTTTCCCGATTACCCATAAGCCCTGAGATGACTTCGCCGGCGTGAATTCCGCATGAAGTCACGATTTTTGCCTCTGCAGCAAGCCTGCAAACTGATATTGCGGCATTAAAGGCCCTGACAATGTGTTCTGACCTGTTTTCAGATGCTTTATCAGAGTCTGGTGCGGCAAAAAATACCGCCAGCACTTTTCCCTCGAGAATCTTGTCGATTTCCCCGCCATTCTCTGCCACAACTGAACCTGCAAGTTCAACCCAGCTTCTCAAAGAAGCCTGCAGCTGCAATGGATCACAACGATTCAACTGCTGATCAAAGTCATTTATACCGAGATAAACGACTGCAGCCTTCCTTCTTACCCCAAGACGTGCACCTGATTCGGCCTCAGCTGAATGTGCCATTTCTGCAGCGCTTTCTGAAACCATGCGAACGAGAATATCCTTTTCGCCAAGCTGCTGAACCATGCCATTAAACTTTTCAGCGATCTCTTCAAGTTCATCAGCCCGATCAAACGATAAACGGCATCTGAAATCACCGGCTTTCAGCCGCGAGATTCCGACCAGAAGGCTCTCGAGCGGAACTGTTATATCCCGGGCCGTATATAGCGAAAGCCACAGCATAAAAAGGAGAAAAAGTGAGATTGCCGCGGCAAAATAAAGCAGACGATTGTGCACCTGTTTAAAAAGAGCCTTTTTCGAAGCAACACCGGTAAAAACGAACTGGGGAAACGTTATGCTGGGCTGTGCGGCAACGTAATAGTCTTCGCCGGCAAAAGCAAAACTGCCGGCAAAAGGACCGGTTAAAATAGAGGCAACCGCCGCTTCTCTGATAAAAGGCATTCTTTCACCTGTTTCCGGCAGCAGCGGCATGCCCGGATTCAGCCGGCTGGCAGAAAAAATCGAAAAACCGTCATTGGGCACCGCGTGCCGGGCCGCCAGAATGCGTGCAACCGCAAATATATTGCTGTGCAGATGCGAAAAAACTGTAAATACCGTTCCGAGAGGTTTTTGCGGGTCAGGGAAAAAATCCTGAAACAGAACATCATTGGAAACGCTGCTGAAAAGCTCAACTTCTTTATTCTGGCCGAACAGAATTTCGAGCGAAGCTTCGGAACCAAATGTGGAATCAAGAATTTCAAAAATCATCTGGGTTGTGATTTCGTCGACCAGGCCGGCCTCTTTTTTTTCAGCGCCGGAAAGGATCGAAGAACGATCTGCCCGGCCCGGGTCAAGGCGGTCGAGAACCCGGCGGGCATGAAACGAAAAGGCCCTTTTCATCGGATCTTCAACAGGCGACAGGCTGCCGTCAATCGCGAGAAATTCGCTCTGCCCGCCGGCAGCATCTACCATAAGAGAGTTCACGCCCAGAGCCTGGCTGTTACGCATGATGCCGGTATAAGCCAGGTTCAGCACCTTCTGCAGCGACCGCTTTTCCGGATTTTTCAAAGCCCGATACAGCCCGCAGGCTGCAAGCATTTTTCGAGCCCGCTGCGGACTGAATGAATGATGAAACCTTATCTGCTGCTCTATCTGATCAACCTGATGCCCGAACCTTTCAACATTTTCGTTAACCAGGTTTGTCTGCCAGTCGCCGGCAAGCATAACAAGGACCGTGAAAAGTCCAGCCAGCGGCAACAGCAGCATTCCCATAAAACTACCGAGAATCTGGCCTCTGACGGTTGTTGCAAGCCCATCTTCCCGGCATGTGCGGTACCACGTCAGAACGACAAGCAACACAGAAAAAGCAAAAACAACGGCAATACCAGTCAGCATTATCTGCCATGGATGACTGAGAGATGGCACCCGTGCCGCGCCAAAATGCATAACCGGCTCTTCGCCTTTACTGACAAGACCCGCAACCGCAATTTGTTGCTTGCCGGCCGTTGTCTGATGAACGGCCGCAATCAGCTGTTCCGCTGCAATCGATGCAGATGCCGGGCCGGTTCTTCCCTCCATCCCCCGGGTTCTTGGCTTCTGTCGTCCGCGAATCCTGAACCGACGACCGACCGCTTTCCATTCCGCAATCCGAAATCCTCATTCCGCAATCGCCGCCCCCGCCCCGCCGCGCTTTCCTCCTCTCCCCGCCATGCCCGCCGATTTCGACCGCATCATCGACCGCCGCGCCACCGGCAGCGAGAAATGGGAACGCTACGCCGGCCGCGACGTGCACCCGATG
>DAOQWI010000065.1:0-16642 GCA_035342015.1 Candidatus Ozemibacteraceae bacterium
TGGCATGATTTTGTTGCAAGGTGGTGCGGGTGGCGGTAGACTAGGCGGAGAAACAATCTATACGGAGGGAATATGGAAATCAAATTTGGGACATCTGGCTGGCGTGCGATCATTGCTGACGACTTTACTTTCGAGAATGTCCGCATCTGCTCGCAGGCGATTGCCGACCATCTCAAGAGCATCAACACCACGCAGGGCGTCGTAATTGGTTCTGACGCGCGTTTCATGTCGCCGCGTTTCATGGAAGTCGCTGCCGAAGTTTTTGCCGGCAACGGTATCAAAGCTCTGCTGTGCGTTCGCGACACCCCCACCCCGGTCATCAGCTTTGAAATTCTGCGCCGCAAACTGGCCGGCGGCATCAATTTCACCGCCAGTCACAACCCGCCCGAATACCAGGGCCTGAAGTTTTCGCCCGCCTGGGGCGGCCCGGCATTGCCCGAAACGACAAAAGACATCGAAAACCGCGCCAATGCGATCATGCAGAAAAAAGGCGAAGTCAGGCTGATGAAGCTTGCTGAAGCTGAGAAGGCCGGTCTGATCGAGCGCATCAACCCGATGGAAACCTATCTCGACGACCTGCGCAAAAAGATCAATTTCGAAGCGATCAGGGCAGCGAAGCTCAAGATCCTCGTCAACCCGCTTTACGGCACGGCCCGCGGTTATCTCGACCGCCTGCTCAAAGAAGCCGGCTGCGAAGTGACGGTAATGAACGATCACCTCGACCCCTATTTCGGCAACCAGCCGCCCGAACCGTCTGAGTCGCATATTCCCGACATGATCGAAAAGATGAAGCACGGTCATTACGACCTTGGGCTCGCCACCGACGGCGATGCCGACCGCTTTGGCGTGCTCGGCCCGAAGGGCGCTTTTTATGAACCCAACCAGATTCTCGGCATGGTTCTCGATCATCTGAAAAACACCCGCGACTGGAAAGGCGCCGCCGCCCGCTCGGTAGCGACCACGCATCTCGTCGACGCGGTAGCGAAGTATCATAACATCGAGCTGATCGAAACCGCCGTCGGTTTCAAGTTCATCGGTGATCTGATCGCCCACGACAAGATCGTCATGGGTGGCGAAGAATCGGCGGGTATGAGTATCCGCGGGCATGTACCTGAAAAAGACGGTATCATCGCCTGTCTGCTGGTCGCCGAAATGGTCGCGATGCAGAAAAAGCCGATCGCCCAGATCCTCTCTGACCTGTATGCCAAGGTCGGTACCTATCTGACCCGCCGCCTGAATTTCAAGCTGACTGAAGAAGAAAAAGCCCGCGCCATCGCCAACATGAAAAACGACCCGAAGACGGTTGCCGGCTACAAGGTCAGCAAAGTCATCAGGGTTGACGGCACCAAATGCGTGCTCGAAAACGACGCCTGGGTACTGGTGCGTTTCTCCGGCACCGAACCGGTAGTACGCTTCTATGCCGAAGCGCGCGACGAGGCAACTCTCAAAAAGCTCTGCGCCGAAGGCGAAGCTTTCGTCAAGGGGTCCTGATTCACAAGCAAAAAAGGCAGACGCTTCGGTGTCTGCCTTTTTTTTACGGTTTGGCGGCAGTGGGTGACGGGCTTGATTTTAGCGGGGATTTTGCCGATACTTATAGTAGAGGAACAGGAATTATGTCTGTACGCCCGATCGATATCAAGACCAATCTTCTGGTAACCGAAGACGCCAGCAGGCTGCGTGAAGCGCAGAAGGCGCATGAGGCCGGTCAGGCCGAACAGGTTGCCCAGAATCGCAACGCCGCCAACCAGAAGACCGAAACGGTACAAAAAACCGAAGCGGGCGAAGGTGCAGTCATAAGAAAAGAAGACGAGGAAGCGGAAAAGCAGGGAAAACAGAAAAAGGGCAAGGGTACCCCTGGCCAGAAACCCGAAGAGGAAGAAGAAAAAAAACTGCCCGCGGCCAAAGATGAAACCCGCGGCTTGAAGATCGACCTCAAGGCCTGACATGAGAAGGCCAGCGTTAAAAACGCCTATCGCAAAAGCTTTTTCCATGATGCTGCTGGCAACAGCTTTCGTGTTACCAACCGGCACGCTGCACGCAGGGCACGAAGAAGATTCCTGGCTGCTCAACCGTCAGGGAATGTACAAAATCTCGCAGGGTGATCATGAAGCGGCAATCAGGGATTTCGAAGAGGCATGCCGGTTGAACCCGTTCAACGACACGGCGCTCGCGAATCTGGCCTGTGCCCGCAATAATCTCGGGGTCACTCTCGCCGCCCGCAAGCAGTTTGCCGAAGCCATCAGACAGTTCGAAGCCGCCCGCGCTCAGAAACCCGAAGACGTGTCGATAAGACTCAATCTGCTGTCGACTCTGGTTACGGTTAAAAATTCGGCCGCGGTCGAGCGGGAAGCCCGCGAACTGCTGAAATTGCGCCCCAACGATGCCGAACTGATTCTAAAAATTGCGGCGGCCTACCAGAAAACCGAAAATTCAGGGGCTGCAATCGTAACCCTGCAGGAATTCGCCGAGCGGCAGCCGGGCAATGCCAGAGTGCACGGCATGCTTGGGCGCATGCTCTATCGCAACGGTGAACTGCGCGAAGGCGAGTATCATCTGCGACGCAGCAGCGAGATCAACCCCGACGATGCCGAGACGCTGAAATTTCTCGAACGGCTTGAACGCGAGTCAGCGGTCGAAAAAGACCTGCAGCATTACACCAGCGTGCATTTCAGCCTGGCCTGCCCGGCCTCATACCCTGAAGAATGGGCAGAAAGCATTCTCGAGTTGCTCGAAGACGCTTATCAGAACGTTGGTGAGCGGCTGAACTTTTTTCCGGCACAGCGTTCGCAGGTTCTCATAATGCAGACCGATGCCTTCAGAATGGTGCATGATCTGCCTGACTGGGCCGGCGGCGTCTATGACGGCCGTATCAGGCTACCGGTGCCGGGCAGTAACGTTCGGCCCGAAGCACTTATGGGCGCAGTAAGACATGAATATGTGCATCATGTGCTTTTTCTCATGTCATCAGGCAACTGCCCGGTCTGGCTGAACGAGGGACTGGCACAGCTTTTCGAATACGATGCCGGCAACCCGCAGAAATATGCAAGTCAGAATCCGGACAATGCGGTCAGTTCATTGCAGGATATCGACGCCGCATTCAGAAGCAACCCCGACCGGCAGCAGGCGGCAGCGCTCTATCGCAGTTCTCTGATTGCAACGGCGCGGCTCGTCGAAGAATTTGGCTGGCAGAGGGTTTCTGAGCTACTGAACAGTCTGGCGACCGGCAGCAGTATCGACAGTTCGAGTCTGGAAATTCTCGCCCTCGACTACCACGAGTTCGAAAAGCTCTGCCTCGGCACCGGGAGCTGAATCAGGGCAGAAACATTGGCGCACCGAGCATACCGCGCCACATCATGGCATAGAGAACCCGCATGATCACTTCGATGAGCAGCAGAAAAAGCATCGGGCCAAGATCGATGTAGCCGGGCCCCATCGGTATCAGCACCTGAAAGCGGCGCAGCACCATATCGATACGGTCGGTGACCGGCTTGATTGCCGGCGGCAGGCGGCCGGGCATGACCCAGGTGAGAATAACCCTGATAAAAACCACAAGTTGAACGACTCGCAGCAGTTCGATAAGCAGACGCAGCATCATTTTTCTCCGGTAAAGAGGGCGGTGCCGATACGAACCAGAGTGGCACCTTCAGCAATTGCAAGGTCAAAATCGCCCGACATGCCCATCGACAGGTGCTGCGGGTTCCAGGCGCGCCCCTGCAGGCTGCGGCTGGCGGCAAAAAGCCCGGCCAGTTCGTGGAAACAGGCGCGGGTGGTTGCAGCGTCGGCATCGAGTGGCGCCATGCCCATCATGCCGCGCAGGTCGAGGTATTCACTGTCGCGGAATTCTCTGATGATATCGAGAATTTCGTCACAGGCAAAGCCCTGTTTTGCGGCTTCGCGTGAAATATGCACCTGCAGCAGTGCCGGGCAAAGGCGGCCGGTTTTGCGGGCCCAGGCAGAAAATTCTTCGAGCAGTTCGCGGCGGTCGAGTGAGTGAACCAGCCCGGCGACCGGATAGACATACTTTATTTTGTTGCTCTGCAATGGGCCGATAAAATGCCAGTCGATCGACAGGTCAGCAAGTTCACGGGCCTTGTCACGCAGCATCTGCGGGCGGTTTTCTGCGAAGTCGCGCTGCCCGAGAGCATGCATGGCCCTGATTGTATTGCTGTCGACGGTTTTGGAAACAGCGACCAGACCGACCTGATTGCGATCGCGGCCGGCAGCAGCCGCTGCAGCAGTGATCGCAGACTGAACTTTCGAAAGATTGGCGGCAAGAGACATGGCTTTTCCTGTTACTTTTCGGGGCGGGTACGCATGCGCAGCACGTTGAGCGAGACAGGCCTGACGCTGAGGCGGTCGGCGACGGTCGACACATGGGTGATCTGCAGTGAACCGGGGTCAGTATTATCGACCCAGCGCTGCAGGTTGCCACCGATACAGGCACCGTGAATTCTGATTTTCAGGCTTTCGCCGCCGAAAAGGCGTCGGAAGGTAATGGGTGTGCCCTGCTGCGGCCTGGATTCTGTGCTGTAAACACCGGCACCCGGCTTGTAAATAGCTGCGCGGATCAGCCATTCGCTGGCAGCGCTGATAAATTCAGGGCCCGGATTCGACTCTTTGATGTAGTTTTCAAGGTCGACGGTCGAAAGGGCAGTGCCTTCGCCGGCGATCAACAACAGATTGAGGTTCGAGTCGATGTTGGTCGGGCCGGTAATAAAAATGTGGCCGGGGGTGACGATTACAAGATCAGAGCCGATATCGCCGCGCAGGTAGACCGAGCGCTCAGAGAAAATCAGACGGGCGCCCTGCAGATTTGCGGCGCTGATGTTGTTGAAACCCTTGAAACGCATGTCAGTCGAGAGAACAATGTATTTTTCGTCGAGTTCGTCCTGTTCATAGCGGGTCGAATTCGGGCCGCGGTAACTGTCAGAAAACAGATGCGCCTCGCCCGGGTGATAATCGATTTCGTGGGGTTTGCCGTTGAGAAAGCCCTTGCCGTCGGCATCGATGTAGATACCGCGGCTGCGGCTCAGAGAACGCAGATGATCAAAATCAGGCCGCCAGGGTGGAATAAACGAGTTATAGCCCTGGGAATCACGATCAACAAAGACATCAGTCGGGTTTTTGCCTTCGAGACTGTCGACGGCCTGTTGCATGCGCAGGCTCGAGTTCATGGCGACGGCGTTGTTTCCCTGCTCGATGCGGGGCTGACTGGTGCCACGGCGATAAAAATACATGGCGGTCTGCACCGGACCGGCAAAGGTATGTGAATCGACAATAACCGGGGTTTCGCAATAAAGGGGACCGCGACTGGGTGATTCACCGGCGCGGGCGAAGCGGCGGCCGTAATTGTATGGCAATGACGGAGTATTGCTGGCAGCGGCAAAGGGGTCACTGCCCTCTGGCGCGAACATTTTGAAAAGCAGGACCGGGTCGTGGCAAACCCCCTGGCGGTTAAGCCAACCGGCATTGAAGACTGCAGCATTGGCGCTGACGAAATTGTCGAGCGAACCGGCGGCTTCGACCCATGACTGAATCGGGGTGCCGTAGTAATGTTCGTCGAGGCTGCCGAAAACTCCGAAACTTTTTACAAGGTCGTAGAGCTGCACGACCGCCGAGGTCGAATAGCGGTAGCGGCCGCAGCGGCCTTCGCTGAGAATCTGATACTGCAGGCTTTCGTCGAGCAGCGGCGTAGCCGGGTTATCATCGGCAAAGACCCTGCGCACCGAAATGATTCGAAACCAGGCTTCGGATTTCTGGCCAAACTGCACCCAGGTGTCGGTTTCGAGGCGATCGGCGAAGAATACGGCGGTAAGGGCGCCCGGGTTGGCAGCCCGGTCAGAGGCGGCAAGCGCCGCCCGCATTTTTTCGACGGCGTGGTTGATGCCCGACTCGGCAGCAAGGCGGGCCTGGCGGCTGGCAATGCGCATCATGCCGAGATCGCGGTCAGCACGGTAAACTCTAACTATCAGAGCCACGACGAGAACGACGGTAAAGCCGATCATTACAAGGATCGGCAACAGAGATTGTTTTTCGTCGGGTATGCGGTTCATTGGTTTCTCAGTTGAATTACCCGCGTAAATTCACGGGAAGTAACACTGCCATCGGGAGAATCGGCCTTGAAGCTTATTTCGAGGCGACCCGGGGAAACCCGGGTGAATTTTCCGTCTCGGCAGTTGGTGACGAGCGGGTTGGTGAAACGCCCGAGTCTTTTCATTCCTGTGGTGGCAGCGGCATTGCGTGTCACATAGGTCAGCGAGCCGTCGGCAAAAACAAAACCCTCTTCGAATACCGATGGCACAAGTGCACCGGTGTCGCCGGCCGTTCGGAAAAAGCACTCGCGGGAAGAGCCGTTGAATGGGTGCTCGAACTGCACCGAGTTGGCAATTTCGTTGCTGACTTCATCGAGCATGTCGTTGATGTTCTGCACCCAGGCGAATTTCTGCTGGGCACGTTTCATGTCGTCAGAATTGAGAAAAAAGAAAAAGACCGAAGCACCGCCGGCTACCGCAAGAAAAACGGTGAACAGGGCGATTTCCCAGAGTGTGATACCTTTCCGGCCGGTTTTAATGTTCATGGTCTCGTTCTCGCGCGCAGATATTCAAGACTGAGGTTCTTGGTCAGCGGAAACATGCCCCATCTGACCTGAGCACGTACCAGCACATTGGCAGGGAATTCGGGGTGCGGCAGAATCTCGACGCGGCCGACCAGGCCGAGATCTTCACAACCGGGTACCGGTTCGAACGGACTGTTGTAACTGCGCTCGAACGGGCGGCTCAACGCGCCTTCCATGAGGTTTTCGAGGGCGACCGAGGCCCGCAGATGCGCGTCTGATTCGAAGACCGGTATGGCTTTGATCGACCAGAGCTGCACGAACGGCCAGAGAAAGAACGTGGCGATGCCGACATACAGCAGCTTCTCAAACATCGATCGGGGCGCTGAGTCTGACATTTTGTTCCTCTACCGGTTATTTCAGAGAATACAGCCCGGTTAAATCAGTTCAGGGCTGAATACTCGCGCAGTTCTTTCATGAATTTCTCGGCCATGACGATCTTTTCTTCGTCTTTGGCAACCTGAACGTAGCTCTTCCAGGTATCGATGGCTTCATTGTGCATGCCCAGACGCTCGTAGATAACAGCGAGGTTATAGAGCGCCTTATCGAGGAACGGATCCTGTTTGAGGGCGGCCAGGTAAACATCGATGGCTTCCTCGTAGCAGCGTTCCATGTCGAGCAGACAGGCGAGGTTATACAGGGCCTGGGTGTTGCGGGGGTAAATATTGAGAATGTCGCGATAGGTGTCCATGGCGCCATTCACGTCGGATTTGCGGAATTTTTCGTAGGCTTCGGTCAGGCGCCGCGACAGATCTGAGTGCAGAACCGGCATTACCCGGGCCTTTTTAGCCTTTGTGGCCGCTGTTTTTTCGGATACAGGGAGATTTGAAGCGTATTGTCTGTAATAATGGCGCACCTTGCGCACGTAGTTCTGGGTTTCGCGGAAAGGCGGAATGCCGCCGTGCTTGTCAACATTACCCGGGCCGGCATTATAAGCGGCGAGTGCCAGATCGACCTTGCCATTGAAGCGTTTGAGCATCATTCTCAGATAGTTGGCGCCGCCGAGAATGTTCTGGCGCGGGTTGAAGGAATCGGAGCAACCGACCAGGCGGGCGGTCGAAGGTATCAGCTGCATCAGGCCCTGAGCGCCTTTCGACGACATAGCCTGCGGGTCGAAATCAGATTCGACCTTGATTACCGATTTGATCAGATAGGGATCGATGCCGTGCGTCTGCGCCGCTTCATTGATGTATTTGCTGAAGGTTTCATCGTTGGGCAACAGGAATTTCTGGGCCGGAGCCATCGAGCTGGCGGCAAAGCTTGCCGGAGCCGGTGAATCAGGACCTTCGCGTTCTTTTTTGCTGGTGACAACGATTTTATAATTGCGGTTTGGCGGGCTGTCGGTGAGAAACAGCCTGCCGTGTTCGTCGCGGTATGAATAAATGGCAGCGCCAGCCTGAACGGCCAGCCCAAGGGTCATTATTCCGGCAAACCACAGTGCACGTTTCAACCAGGCCCTCCTGAAGGCGATAAAAAATGTTTCGAATTCTCCTATCAGAATCGACAACCAGCAGTGAATTAATTATAGCAGATTCAAGAATTCTTCATCTCAGTGAAAAACACATTACCTCTTTAATTCAGAAGCTCGATCAGAGCTTCTGAATCGATTTCACAATCGGCAAGAATCTGGCACAAAAGCCCAACGCCAAGAATTTCTCCTGCATGAACCGGCACAACAGTGCATCTTCCATCAGGGTGTTTTAAAAAACAATGAGAACCCTTTTTTCTAATCTGAATAAACCCGGTCTTTTTCAAAGCTGCAACCAGCTTCTTGCCGGTAACTCTTGGAGTCTTGATCATGCATTTACAACTATTCTCTGGACTCCAACAAATTCAGAAACAATCGGGTCATTTTTCTCAACTTCAAGGCACAGTTCGATGGCCTCTGTCATGCGCTTCATCAATTCATCAATACTCTTTGCCTGGCTGTGACAACCCTTCAGTTGCGGAACTGATCCGACATAAAACCCCTCAGCATCCTTTTCGATTATCACATTGAATTCTCTACGCATTTTGTTGCCCGCCTTGTTTTTGATTAGATTTTAAAGTATAAACCAAACTATTGGCAAACGACAATTCCTCAGAGAGAAAAAACTACTCTGAGGAATGAAAGACAAAAGCGTATTTTTAGCCCAAGGTCAGCTGTTCTGGCGGTGGAGGTATTCCCAGCTGAGGACGCACGAGGTAAAGTGCCAGTTGTCGTCTTCGGAAATTTCCTTGCCGCTGGCGATCTTTTTTGAAATTCCTTCGCACAACCAGCATTCGCGGTGCTGATCAGCATACATGCGGGTGAGGGTTTCGAGTGTAGGGGGTTCAGTCGGCTGCGGGGGCACCACTTTGAGAACCGGTTTTTGCACGGTGGTCTCGGTTACCGGTGCGGCGGCGCTGCTGTGGTTTTCTTCAATGATTGGGGTCAAGGTTGGCACTGCTACTGAATTACTCATTACTACCTCAAAATTTTATGGTCTGCTTGGGTGGGGCAATTATAAAAGTTAAAATGTTCCGATTGCAAATCTTGTGTTTTGTTCACAAGCACCATTTGAAGCCAGCCTGACGGAAAAAATTCCGCGGCGGGGCCGATCAGTTTTCAACCTGCAACTTTTTTTGGTGCCCTCTGCACCGTGCATAGAAAGTCTGGTCAGAAAACTCACCGGCAGTGATTCTCAGCTGAAAAGTTTTTTCCGCACAGCTATTTCTTCCCGCACGGCGAGCTCTTCGGCATGGCCACGGTCAAGGGCTTCACCGAGCCGCTGCTTCAGCTGCTGTCTGAGCAGTGACCTGGCGTTGGCCACGGCCTTTTTATGACGACCGGCGACCAGATCGGGGTCGACATCGGGGTCATCGTAGTTGCGACTGGCGAAATTGCGTTCCAGCCAGACCTTCATATCGATCATGATAAAATCACCTTCCGTTTCAAGGATTCACATCCTTTTCATCGGAAGGTGTCGCCGGGTTGTTAATGGTGAATTTTCAGCTGCCTGAAATTGCCAGCACCTGCCGGTGCAGTTCGGGGTCGCTGGTGGCAAGAAGCCCGTTTCGATGACGGTAGTCAGTCGGGTCGTAGCTGAATGACCCGCCGATCAGATCGCTCACCACTCCACCCGCTTCGCAGAAAAGAATTTCGGGGGCAGCGATATCCCAGGCTTTAGTCTGGTTCGAGCTGTTAACGTAATAATCGGCGAAACCCCGGGCAATTGCCATCAGCTTCAAGCCAACGCCGCCGCAGGAAAAAACAGCGGTGCCGGCAAGCCGGTCGTGAATGTTTTTGCCGAGGCGGCATGGGTGCGAACGACTGACGGCGAGGCGAAGTTCTGAGCCGCGACGGCCAATCTGCAGACGCTGCCAGCCCTGTGCCGGGCTGTGCCACCAGCAGCCTTCGCCGGCAGCGGCCACATAGAGATTTTTACCAATCGGCTGATAGACAAGACCAAATTGCAGACGCCCGGCAACAGCCAGACCGATCTGAATGGCGAATTCACCGGACTTGCGGATAAATTCGCGTGTGCCGTCGATCGGGTCGATGAACCACACGCGGTCATTGTGAGCCGGTGGCGTATTCAGACCGTGCTCTTCGCTGAGAATGCGGTCATGTGGATGCCGCTGTCGCAACCGATCGATGATATGGCGGTCAGACTGGCGGTCAGCGATGGTTACCGGCTCTTCGCCAGCCTTGAACTCGGTCTCGAAGTCGCCGGCGTAGATGTTTTCAATGATTTCGGCGGCAGACAAAGCCACCCCGATGACATGAGCGGCATCGGGGTGCCTGAGTGGAAGAGCGTCGAGCAGTTTCACACGGTGAGAACTTTTTGTTCAGGCGCCTGCAGCGGTACGGTCCAGCCGAAGGTGTCTTCGATTTCGCCATACTGAATGCCGAGCAGCGTATCATAGAGCTGCTGAGCGATCGGGCCAACCTTGCGGCTGTTAACCACATAGTCTGCACCGCGATACTGCAGGTTTCCGACCGGTGAGATACTGGCGGCGGTGCCGGTACCGAACACTTCGGTGATCGAGCCGGTAGCGATGCCACCGATAACCTCGTCGATCGAAATGGTGCGTTCTTCGGCTTTCAGACCAAGCATTGGAGCGAGTTTGAGCACGCTGTCGCGGGTAACGCCGGCAAGAATGCTGCCGTTGAGTTTCGGGGTAACAAGAGTGTTGCCGTTGAATACGAAGAAGATATTCATGGCACCGACTTCTTCGATGTAGCGGTGCTCTGCCCCATCGAGCCAGAGAACCTGGGCACAGCCTTTTTTGCGGGCATTGCGGCCGGCGAGCAGGCTGGCGGCGTAGTTGGCACCGGTTTTGGCTTCACCGAGACCACCTTTGGCAGCGCGGGTGAATTCGTCAGAGACGTAGAGACTTACCGGGTTGAAGCCTTCCTGGTAATAGGGGCCGACCGGGCTGAGAATCACGCAATAAACATAGTTCGAAGAAGCGCGCACGCCGAGAGCATTGTCAGTGGCGAACATAAAGGGTCTGATGTAGAGGGCGGCGCCTTTACTTTCAGGCACCCAGCGCTGTTCGAGCGACACGATGGCATTGATGCTCTCAAGAAAGTCGTTTTCGAGGAAATGCGGCATGCAGAGGCGGTCAGCCGAGCGGTTGAAACGCTTTGCATTCATTTCCGGGCGGAAAAAACGGATAACGCCGTCTTTGCCCTTGAACGCTTTCAGGCCCTCAAAGATTTCCTGGGCGTAGTGAAGCACCAGTGTCGAGGGATCGATTGAAAAGGGTTGAAATTTCCGGATCTGCGGGTTATTCCAGCCGTCTTCCTCAGTAAAATCCATGGTAAACATGAGATCGGTGAAATACTTGCAGAAGCCCAGTTTGCTGGTATCAAGCATCAGGGGCTTGAGCTCGCTTTCAGACATTGGATGAACAGCAATTCTCATAACCTTTCCTTCCTTGCTTTGTTCTGGCCATGGCCTGTTTTCTTTTAACTACAATCAGAAGATTATAAGCTTTCTGCCCCGCCGATATCAAGTTATTTTGCCAGTCATCAGGAAGAAGCGAAAACCTTCTACCTTTTAAGGCCGGTCAGTCGTTGCAGCCCGGGAGGGTTGTGTGCAGGGGGCGGGAGGCGGCGAGTTTATTGAGGAGAAAGAGTTCGGGCCATCTGATCAGGGTCAGGCGCAGGCGACCGGTGCTTTCGTCGAGGCTGAGCTTTTCGAGGCCGGCCTTGCGAGCCTGGCCGGGGTTGATCTGCCAGTTCAGCCAGCCGTTGGCGCGCTGTTTCTGATTTTTCAGCGCGTAGCGGGTCAGCAGGGCGTCGATGTCACGGGCAATCGACGGATCTGGTGCGGTATCGGCACCGGCGGCTTCGAGCTGTACCGGAAAAGCGGTTTCTTCGGCTTTTTTCGCCGGAGCAATGGTTCTGATCAGGCAGATATCGTCAGGTGAAAGAGTCGCGGGCGGCTTAAGTGCCAGTCTGACGGCAGCAGAAAAATTGACGCGGGCGATTGCCTGGCCCCAGGCGAAGAAATCGGGTTCGACGAGGTCGACAGAGAGAAAGACATCGACGAGCTCAGGAAAATCGAGCATCAGGCGGCGGGCAAGTGCGGCTCTGATAAAGTCACGGCTGCAGAAGGCCCATTTTTCGGGGATATTGAACAGCAGCCAGGTAGTCTGCCTTACTGTCGGCGGGCTGACCTTGAGTTTGCGGGTGGCGTCGGGGCCCATGGCAGTCAATTGCGAAATTTCGGCGCTCGATGGGCAGGCACCGCAACCGGAACAGGTTCCCCCACCCCACGGTGACGCGATGCAGGCCCTGATTTCGCGGCCATTCTGCAGATTCTGCCAGGTTCTGAACAGAAAACTTTTTGCGACGCCGGTATCGATGTCGTCCCATGGCATGACCGTTTCAGCGTTTCTTTCGCTCTCTGACAGGGAACGCAGGCCGCGTTTTTTCAGCGACGCCCGCCAGAATTCGAGAACCCGGCGGCTGACTTCGCCACGATAGCGAAAGCTCTGAGCGATAGAGGCTTCGACAAGAAGCGGCGTATGGCGGCGATCAGCAAAAGCGATGAATTCGGAAACCAGTGCATCTTCAGGCCCGCTGCTGATGCGGGCTTCAAAACCGGCTGTGTCAACAACCGCTGTCAGTTTTTTAAGAAGCTGTGCGAGAACATTTTCGGCAGGTCGCACTGGAGCGAACTGCATCGGCGTCTGTGGCGCCCGGAAAAGGGTCGCGAACGAAAAGGTCAGGCGTGGCCGTGAACCCGAGTTCTGGCAGCGCCCCTTCACCTTTTCGAGAAACAGTCTGAATTCTTCGATATCGGCAGCAGTTTCGTAGCCGGTGGCAATGAGAAAAACCTTCATCTGCCGCATGTTTCGCGCCAGCAACAGGTCAATACCTGCAAGAATGGTTTTCTCGTCGAGGTTTTTCTGCAGCATGGTGCGCAAACGCTCGCTTATACCTTCCATGGCGCAGGTATAGGTGCGTTTGCCGGCTTCGAACTGCATGTCGAGAAGTTCGGGTGAATTCACCACCGCATCGAAGCGCTGGCTTTTGATCGCGACCCGGTCGAACATCGTTGAAAGGCGCTCGACCAGTTGAAAAATATCGGAACAGGTATTGGCATTGAAGGTCATCAACGAAATTTCGCGCAGACCCATGTTCGCTTTCAGAGAGCGCGCCGCGGTGAGCACTCTCTCGAAACTGTTTTCGCGGTAGGGCTTCTGTTCCCAGGATTCTTTGCAGAAGGAACAGAACGAAGGGCAGCCGGCCGAAACGATGACGTGCGAAGTCTGGGCACCATCATAGAGCAAAGGTCCACCGGTAAAAGTTTCAGAATCGGCACGACAGGCGCTCTTGCTGCTGGCAACCGGTTTAAAATTACCGTTGGCCGGCTCAACCGCAGCCAGTGAACCATCAGTCGCAAACACCTGTCTGAAGGCTGCGGGGTTGTAAAACCCTGGCACCTGGTCAGCAAGCATTTCGAGCAGCGCCAGGCGGTCAGATGCACGTTGGTCGCGCACCATTTCGAGCAACCGGCGAAACACCCGTTCGCCATCGCCCATGACGACGCCATCGACGAGGCCTGCCCCATCGGCTTCGCTGCCCGGGCAGCCATGCAGAATCGAGTGAACAAAAGAATTGCTGCCGCCAAGAATGACGAGCGGCGAACCCTGGCGGGCGCGACCGGCGAGCGTCAGCGGCAGCCCTGAAAATTCAAGCATTGCCGGCAGGTTGATGAGTTCCTGCAGAACCGAATTGCTGATGGCGATAACATCGAAAGCGCTGGCCGGCATTTTGCTGGTGGTGCCGGTCATCAGTGAAACCGCCGCGTCACGCAGCAGTTTTTCGTCACGTTCCGGCGGCAGAAAGGCCATATCGACAAAACAGCCGTCTACAGAAGCAGCCATCTGGTAGAGATAGGAATGGGTGATACCGGCGGCGACTTCACTGTATTCTGACAATCTGACGATCAGAACCCTCAGTCTCGCGTCGAAAAAACCGGCGACCGGCATGGTATTGGGCTCGCCACCGCTGAACCAGACGCCGTTACCGGTGAGAAGATGACGATTGCAGCTGAACCAGTCAATAACACGCTGCGATTCGGCCCGCCAGCGTTCGTCAGAGGCTCTGTCGGTAACTGACAATTTTTCAGCCTTTGCGGAAACCAAGCCAGAAACCGACAATAAAAGAGCCGGCAAAGGGCAGGTTGTAGGTTATCACTGACATCAGGCCGGTGGCCGAACGTTCGATGCTTTCGTCGGGCACAGCGCTCTTGATTCTGTTCCAGTCGATGGTGATGAAGCTGTTGAAAGCGAGCCACTGCAGAGATATAAAAGCAATACCCACGATCAGGGCGAGCATTTTGGCGAACTTTTTGAGAGTGTAGCCGACAGCCCAACCGGCAATACCGCCGCCGCCGAGGGTTCCCAGCAGGAATTTCACGTCTGGCGGCAGCCCGCCGGTCGTCGTTTCAGCTCCGGGCACGGCCGGGCCGGAAGCCAGCGACTGTGCTTCCAGAAGTTCGGGAAGCAGCAGCACCAGACCCGTCAGTAACAGGCCGGAAAGTATTTTTTTGTGCGGCATGAGCATTGGTGTTCAGCTAATTACTGGTGCCTGATCAGGGCTTACTGGTATCGGGGGCAGTGAGCAGGCCTGAAACCTTCTTAACCTGATAGATGCCCTCGCCGGTGGCGACCCAGAGATCGCCGTTGAGCCATGCGAGACCGGTGATGGCCACTTTGGGCAGACCGGGCATCAGGGTTGCGAGATCGAGCCATTCAGAGCCGCGCAGGGCGGCGAGGCCCTTGTCGGTGCCGACAAAGAGGATTTCCTGGTTGTCGCTGGCGGCGAGGGCGCTGATAACGTTGCCGGGCAGCTGGCTGTTACCGGAAACGAGGTCTTCGACGATCTGACCGGCACGCTGTACCCACTCGCGATGCTGTGCGGTGTAGATGTTCCAGGTGTTGGCCATGTCAGTGACGGTGAGACCGCTGGTGGTGCCGACCGCGAGCATACCCTGATATGGCATGATAACCTTGATGTTGTTGCCGGGCAGGCGGCAGTTTGACGGACTGGCGGGCACGTCGATCAGTGATGAGCCCATGACGGATTTGGCCGGGCCGGTGTAATTCTGGAAAAGGCCGGAAGCCATGCGGGCCATGCCGGCGCGGGTGCCGACCCAGAGCTGGCCCTGACCGTCGAACATTACCTGTGTCACTTCGTCCATGACCAGACCGGCGTTGTCTTTGCCCATCGGGGTCATGCCGCCGCCGTTCGAATAGACGACGCCGTAGGCAGTGGCGACCGCCAGTTCACTGCCTTTGCCGATTACCGAGCGGGCGCGGCCACCGGTATAGACAGAAGACCAGTTATTGCCATCGAAGCGGCAGGCGCCGTTGTCGGTGGCGATCCAGAGGACGTTGTCGCTGACCTTGAGATCTTCGATGATATCGGAGCCAAGAACATTGGTGTTTTTGCGCTGGTGAATCTGCCAGTTGACGCTGTCAAATGCAAACAGACCTTTCTGCGAGCCGGCCCAGATTTTGTTGGCAAAAGCTGCCAGTGAGGTAATCGCCTCTTCGGGCAGGCCTTTGCTGCGGGTAAAATGCTCGATTTCGAGTTTTGCCGGTTTTGCCGGGGCCTTGGGCGCGCCGCAGCCGGTTACGAAAAACAGCAGAGAGCTGATAAGGGCTGACAGCAGCAGATTTCTGGCATTCATGGCTTGCTCCCGGCTTATTTCTGGTAGATTTTCATCAGGTTGCGAATTTCCATGGTGCCTGATGCAACGCTGGTGCGGTGAGTGGTGCCGTGCAGAACGACGCGGGTACCGGGCATGGTTTTGAGTTTTTCGGTCCAGGCTTCAGAAAGCACTTCAAGACCACGGTCTTTTTTGCCAAGGCGATCTTCTTTGATATAGACCTTGTCTTTATGCAGCAGGATATTGCCGCGCACGGTTTCTTCCTGGGTCCAGACTTTTACCGGTTCAGCCGGTTTCTTTTCTTTTTTGTTGCGGCGGCCTTTTTTCTGTTTGCGTTCTTCTTCGGGCAGGTAATCGTTGGGGTTTTTCACTTTTCTGACGGCCTGGGCGGTCCAGAGGAGAACGGTCGGCACACTCTTCCTGACGGTTTCGGTCTTTTCTTCGTCGGTTTTCAGTTCGTATTCGGTGGCGATATTACCGATCAGATCGGCTTCGATGACGGTACCGTAATTGATTTGACCACGATCGCGCTTGTTGCGGCGGTCGCGATATTCGCGCGGCAGGTCGAAGCTGACCCAGCTGCCGGTCGCCAGCGCCAGCTCAGCGGTATCAGAGCCGACAAAATCAAGAATCTTCATGCTGACGCGGTCGCGATAGATGGATTCAACCTTGCCGATGGCGGTAAATTCAACGACCGACGCATCAGAATACAGGGTGGCGCCGAGAAATATCGAAAAAACGCATGCCAGCACCGAAAACAAGACCCTCTGGCGGGCAATCAGATTCTTTTGCATTGAGTTCTCCTGCAGATAAAAAAGGATTTGAGAATGTATACCACATCTTGCCGGCAGACGCAAAGTCTGCTTGTTGTGCG
>DAOQWI010000066.1:0-16596 GCA_035342015.1 Candidatus Ozemibacteraceae bacterium
AGTGCGGTGCAGTCTGAAATAGGCTGGTCGGCAGCCCTTGCCGGCCCTGATTTCGCTTTTCAGACGTTCAAGCGTTTTCTGCAGCAGGATGCCTGTGCTCGCTGCATCGATCGGCTCGATAATGTCGATGTCATTGAGAGCGAGCATCAGGCCAAGATCATTGATCGCCTGGTGGCTCTTGCCGTCGGTATAATAGTCGGCGCCCGAATAGTGTGCAGCAAAGATCACCGGCACCTTTTCGGTGATGCAGGCGTAGATCTGGTCAAGGCTGCGCTTGAAAAATGAACCGTAAGTGTTGACGACAGCGATATTGCCGGCGAGGCCAAGACCTGCTGCCAGCGAACACATGTCCTGTTCGCTGATGCCGACTTCAATAAACCGGTTTGCAAAACCGGTCGCGACATTTGTCAGTTTGCAGGATTTTTCAAGATCGGCGTCGAGAACGAAAACCCGACGATCGTTGCCGGCCAGAGTGAGAAGTGCATCGGCAAAGGCTTCACCCGTCGAAATGCCGTTGCCGGAAGAATCTTTACCCGCAGCCGGCTGCGAGGCAACAGCAGGTTGATCTGTCAGCCAGGCTTGCAAAGCCGTATCGACCGCCGGGTTGTTGATGATAGCTGCCTGTTCCTGCATGATTGCAAGATATTCGCGGTCATCAGGAATGGCGCCGTGCCATTTGCCCTCGCGTCTTGGGGTATTGTAGGGCATACCGGTAACAGCAGAACCGCCACCTTTGACTGTGCGTGCAATGATGACCCCCGGATGTGGTGACTGCAGGATCTGGTCAATGGCAGCGCAGATTTCGCTTATGGAATGCCCGTCAATCTCGTGTACCTGCAGTCCGATTCCCTGAAATACCGTGGCCCAGTCTTCAGCATCTTTTATATCTGCAGTCTGACTGTCAGACTGCAGATGATTGCGGTCAATAATCGGAACCACCATGCCCGGATTCAACCTGCGCAGTGTCAGAAAAGCTTCGAAAAGTTGTCCTTCCTGCATTTCGCCGTCACCGATTATCGCAAATACCGGGTGCTTATGCCCGGCTGCTGCATTGCTCAGCGCGATGCCAATCGCTTTCGACAGGCCCTGGCCAAGTGACCCGCTGTCTGAGTCAACACCGGGAACTGTTCGGTCGCAGTGCGCCGGCAGACCATGCAATTGCTTGTAAGAAGCGAGTCGATCGGTGCTGAAACAATTCATGCCGGCCAGCACCGCATATTGTGCCATTGCCGCGTGCCCTTTCGAGAGATGCACGCTGCCTCTGTTTTCAAGAGGCTTTTGCGGTTCACGGATATAGCGGTGATAAATTGCCGTCAGCAGTTCTATACTCGAAAAACAGGCACCCAGCCAGCCGTGGCTGGCTTTTTTCAGGCCGGCAAGACAGTTTATGCGATACACGGCTGCCAGTCTCTGCAGATCCGCGTCAGTGTTTTTGGGCAGCCCGTCAAGAATGGTATTGCTGATGATGAATGGGTCCATTGTTGGCTCCTGGTGCTTTGTTACATTTGAATAGGGGTTTGTCCGTTATTCCTGCGTTTATACCCCGGAGGATACAGGCAGAGATCTTATGAACAATTGCTCAGATCCCCGCGCTTGCCCCCTTCCGGGGACAGGCGCGGGGATGGCATGGAATCGTTTATTTTGCATGTTCAATTCTGGCAAAGCATCAGTCGACCTGTGAATAACCTTCAACGGCATCTTTTTCCCATCTGATGATAAAGCCTGCTTCTGAAAGGACTTTAATGGCCTTTTTCACCTGCTTTTCACTGAGGCCGGTTTCTTCGACGATCTTGGCGAAAGGTTTGTGAGCTTCGCGGTCAAGCGTGGCAAGCACTTTGCAGTTTTCTTCTTTTTCGAGGGTTTTCAGCAGTTTTGCATGCAGTGCTTTGCCCTCGGCCAGCGTAACGGTTTGTGGCACGCCTTTTCTTGGAGCCTTAACCGGGCCTGATGGCATTCTTGAGTTCCAGAGAACATCGAATTCAGCCTTGAAACTGTCGATGAGTTTCTGATGGTGCTGATAGAGCCCATTGAAAATCATTACGTTCTCGAAATTGAGATACTCGGCTGAATTCGACCAGTTGTAACTGCCGATTGCCATTTCGCGGCCATTTACGGTTACATTTTTGTGGTGCAGAAACAGGCTCAGATAGCTCAGCAGCGCCGGTTTTTTCGTTTCCTGGTCGAGGCCGTAGGCATTGATTCTGAAGCGATAGCGCACCTGAACGTTTTTAAGGCCAAGTTCGGCGGCCCTCTTTTCAAGCCAGGGCCCCTGTTTGCTTTCAATCGGGTCGGCATCGTCGAACTGGGCGTGGTCGAGAAGCAGTCTGAATTTTGCGTCTGGATTGCGCTCGGCGGCTTTGAGAATGGCTTCGGCAAGTTCGACGCGCGTCAGGCTGAACATTGCGAGATCGAGACTGCCCGAGGCATCGACCCGGCGGATCAGGTTGAGAAGTTCATTGTCGATGCGCGTCAGTTCAAGTTCGTTGGCCGGCTCAGAGTTGAATACCAGCTTGACATAACCGGGCACATGGCTGGTCTCGATGTATTTTTCCGGTATCCATTCACCGAGCAGCATTTCGGAATACTCATTCCAGAGTCTTGCGAATTCTTCGGCCAGCTGCCGTGCAACCGCTGGTTGATCGTTGAAAAATACACGATTTTCGGCATAAATCTGATCGGAAGTCGGAGAGATGTTGGCACTGCCGTTGAAGCAGCTGTGCGGCACCGGGTTGCCTGGTGCGTAGAAGATGCCAAATTTTTCGTGCATGGTGCCGTAGATCAGAGTTCCATCTTCAAGCTTTGATTCGCGGCCATTGCGCTTCATAGCGGCAGTGGCCACAGCCGCAATCTTGAAATCAAATGGCCGGTTCTCTGCCTTTGCTTTATCTGCTGCTTCCTGGACCTTTTTTACAATTCGATCACGGCTGGCCTGAGCCCAGGTCGAAACTCCGTCGAGCAGCAGTTGAAACTTGATACCCCTGGTCGCCGCTGCTTTGATCATCTCATCGAGAGTATTGTAGTCACTCATCGAATACATGCATATTTTAGCGCTGCTGCCTGGTTCCAGGCCGTCGATAAAGTGAACCAGTGCATTGGCAAGGGTTGCCGGTTTTGTGCTTTTATCGCTGAAATGAAGAACCCGGGAATTGTTGATTTTACTGAAACCACCGCGTGGACCGTAATAAATATTTACGTCATCGGCGCTGGCGATGCTCAATCCGCCAAAGAAAAGTCCTGCGGTTGCCGCAAAAGAAATGAAAAGTTTTTTCAAGCCTGCCTCCGTAGAAAAAAATGAAATGCAGAGTCACAGCCTGAATATTGTAACTTAAAAACCCCATTCGCGGCAAATCTCTCGATAAATGCGGTCTTATGGGCGCGGGTCAACCTTCTGGCGGCAGCGGAAAAGCTTCAGAGACCGTGCATGCATAAGAGTTTTGTGCCCCGAAACAGCCTCTTCTTTTGCTTCCGGGTTGGCTGTGTCGATGAGCAGTTCCCAGTGGGCTTCAAAGCGCGGCAGAAAATAATCGACGTCGCGTACCGAAGCATTGAGCATCAGCAGCAGGTTATCGTCATGAATCGGAATGCCGTTTTCGTCGACATCGTCGATACCTGTGCCTGAAAAAAATACTGCCAGACCACGGGTGTTCGGGCTTGCCCAGTCTTCGTCATCCATTTCACCACCATCGGGCCTGAACCAGATGATGTCGCGCACGTTGCTGCCTCTGATCATGCGACCCTGAAAAAACTTGGTACGGTGCAGGGCCGGGTGTTCACGCCTGATTTTAATGATACGGCAGGCAAAATCAAACATCCTGCGGCTTTCTTCGTCGAGATTCCAGTTATACCAGCTGATTTCGTTATCCTGGCAGTAGGCGTTGTTGTTGCCGCGCTGCGTGCGTCTGATTTCATCTCCTCCACAGAGCATTGGTGTGCCCTGTGAAAACAGCAGGGTCGCAAGCATGTTGCGCATCTGCTGATTGCGCAGACGTCTGATGAACGGGTCGCTGCTTTCGCCCTCGTGCCCGTGGTTCCATGAGCGGTTGTCGTCATGCCCGTCACGGTTATGTTCGAGGTTGTTGTGATTATGCTTCTCATTGTAGGAAACCATATCGCGCAGCGTAAAGCCGTCGTGAGCGGTGATAAAGTTGACGCTCATATACGGTCTGCGACCGTCGTTTTCATAAAGATCACTGCTGCCGGTGAGTCGGTAGCCAACTTCTCCGGCAAAGCCGCCGTCGCCTTTCCAGAATGAACGTATTACATCGCGGTATTTGGCGTTCCATTCAGCCCAGAGAACCGGAAAATTGCCGACCTGATAACCGCCCTCGCCGACATCCCATGGTTCAGCGATCAACTTGACCTGACTGATGACCGGGTCTTGATGAATAATGGTGAAGAAACTTGAAAGCTGGTTCCAGTAATGCATTTCGCGTGCGAGAGTCGAACAGAGGTCGAATCTGAAGCCGTCTACATGCATTTCTGTAACCCAGTAACGTAATGAATCCATTATCAGCTGCAATGTTTGCGGGCTGACAACGTTTATTGTATTGCCGGTACCGGTGTAATCTTTGTAAAATCTTTTGTTGTCACGGGAAAGACGATAATAAGTCGGATTGTCGATGCCCTTGTAGCTCATGGTCGGACCATTGTGGTTGCCTTCGCATGTATGGTTGTAAACAACGTCAATGATCACTTCAAGCCCGGCTCGATGCAGCTTTTTAACCATCTGTTTGAATTCGCGCACCGCGCCGCCCGGCGATTTGTCTGAACTGTAGCGGATTTCCGGCGCGAAAAATGAAAGAGTGCTGTAGCCCCAGTAGTTTTTCAATCCTTTTTCGTAAAGAAACGGGTCGTCGATGTGTTGATGCACCGGCAGCAGTTCGATTGTCGTAATCCCAAGCTGCTTGAGATGATCGATGATCGGCTCAGAAGCGAGCCCGGCGTAGGTCCCGCGCAGTTTTTCCGGCACATCGGGGTGAAGCATGCTGATGCCTCTGACATGCGTTTCATAGAGAATTGTGCGGTGAAACGGCAGTTTCGGGTGACGGTCGCCATTCCATTCAAAGTCGTTCTCAATGACGATGCCGAGTGGGGTACCCGAAGCATATTCAGTGCTGATTTCCAGATCTTTTTTTGAGCTGAAGACATTGTAGGCAAACAATCCGGCTTCGTGATTCTCGACCCCGTCCAGGGCCTTGGCGTAAGGATCCATCAGTAGAACGCGGGGATTGAAACGCAACCCTGCTTCTGGCTTATATTGGCCATGCACCCGATATGCGTAGCGCTGGCCTGGCTGCAGACCCTCAATATAGATGTGCCAGACAAAAGCCGTACGATGCCGCAACGCTATGCGCGTTTCGTTGTTTTCCTGGTCGAAAAGACAAAGCTCAACGCCTTCGGCGTTTTCAGAAAAAAGGGCAAAATTTACGCCCTTTCCATCCCAGTTTGCTCCCAGAGGGTAGGGGGTTCCGGGCTTTACGTGCATACTCTGCTACTCCAGTTCTATCTGCATGCCCTCGAAAACAGCAAAAATATCAAGGTTGCTGCCGGCTGCCGCGACTTTTTGCCGCAGCTCGGCTACTATCTGATCGAGTTCGGCGTCGGTACGATCGGGATCGTGGTGAAAAAGCCCAAGACGCTTAACTTTGGCATCCATGGCCAGTTTTAATACCTGATTATAGGTCGAATGCCCCCAGGTTTTTGTTTTTTCATATTCGGCATCTGTGTATTGCGCATCGTGAAACAGCAGATCAACACCCTTTGCGAAGTCTGCATATTCGTATGGAAGCAGACCGCCGGGGTGGCGGTGCCCAAGTTCATTGTCGGTGAGAAAAACGAACTGTTTGCCGGCTTCCGTAAATTTGAAGCCAAAGCCGCCGTTCGGATGGCTGAGTTGAATGGTCTCGACCTTCATGTGCATGCATGACCCACATCCGGGGCCGCTGCAGCCAAAATTGAACTGTGCTTTGAGCTGCTCGAAATCAACCGGAAAATACGGAGCCTCGAGCTGCCGTGCCAGCGCCTGACACATGTAGTTGCGAGCTGACTGAATGCCGCATACATTGATTTTGAAGCGGCTGAAATATGCCGGAAGGAAGAACGGAAAGCCCATGAGGTGATCCCAGTGTGAATGGGTAAGAATCAGGCAGATTTCATTGCTGCCGTTTTCCTGCAGAAGCTTTTTTCCGAGATTTCTCAGGCCAGAACCCGCATCAATAATAGTGGGAAACCCCGCCTTGTTGCGTATCTCTAGGCAGGTAGTGTGCCCGCCGTATTTGAGAGAATTCTGCCCCGGTGTCGGTAAAGTGCCTCTGCAACCCCATACGGTTATATTCATGTGCTTTCCTCTTAAGTTCTTTTCAGTGAATCGGTTAACTTCGGCTGATGATTTCTATAAGGTGAAAGCCGAACTGAGTTTGAACCGGCCCATATACATCGCCAATCTTACCTGAAAAAACTACTTTGTCAAATTCCTTGACCATCATGCCTGGTGAAAATTCGCCGAGGTCCCCGCCTTTTTTGCCGGATGGGCACTTTGAATGTTTGCCGGCCAGTGCGGCAAAATCTTCGCCGTTATTTATGCGTTCAAGAAGTTCGAGGCATTCTTTTCTGGTTTCAACGAGAATATGGCGTGCGCGTGCTTTTGTCATATGATTGTGTGTTCCTTTCTATCTGCTTTTCTGGCAGATTGCCAGAATGCTGTCTGACGTGTCTGAAGAAAAATCGCTGCCGGTCGGGCCAAAAAGTTGAATATCTGCAAATCCGGCTTCTTTGAGCATCGAAAGAAGTTCTTCATCATCGTAAATCTGCATCTGCCAGTCTTCATGCAGTTCCCGGGGTGGGTTGAAGCCGTCCTGCCAGCGGGTAACCGATTTGACAGTTATCTGTGCGGTTTTTCGACTCAATGAGCAGTTTCTGACGTGGTGCACCAGCATGCCGTCAACAATTGCCTCGCGACTCATGTATTTGTAGTCACGAAATATGCCGGCAGCCATCGCTTTGAAATTGAGAATGTCGATAACGAGGAGCCCGCCGGGGTTGAGATGCTTCAGGGCATTGGCAAAAAATATCCGGCAGTCGGCCTTCGAAAGATGCCCTATGGCATTGAATATGCAAATTGCGGCATCAAAGGAGCCGGCGTCACAGTTGCGCATGTCACCGACCATGAACTTCATCGGAGCTTTTCGCGCCTTGATTTTTGCAATTTTCAGCATTTCCGGGTTCAGATCGCAGGCTGTGACCTGATAACCGGCTTTAGCCAGGCCTATACACTGGGCGCCGGTGCCACAGGCAAAGTCTAAAACCGTTTTGACGCCGTTAAGGCTGAAAAGTTCGTCGAGAAAAACATTGAGCTCTTTAGACTCGCTGCGGCCGTCAAGCTCAAAATGATCGTAAAAACGCGCATAAACACCGTAGTCGGGCTGTCTGAGTGCGGCCGAATCGTTTTTCTTTTTTACCGGAGCCAACTGGCACCCCTCTTTAATTATTTACCAGAGAATGTGCGGCAGAAAGTGCGGCAGCATGATTTTCCACCAGGGCCAGTCATGATTGACATCGTGCCCCCAGAGATCTACCCAGGCCGGAATGCCCTTTTCTTCAAACAGCTGCTTGAGGCGGAAGGTGTCTTCGGGGTATTCCCAGGGGCCCTGACCGGTGCAGACAATAATGCGTGCCTGCCTTATCTGATCTAGAAACCACGGGTCGTTGAGGTTCGGCAGGTAATCGACCGGCGAATTGAAGTAGACATTCTGGTCGAAGTAATCGCCGACAACCTGTCTGAGAGAATAAATGCCGGCAAGGGCGATGCAGGCGTCGAACACATCGGGGTGTCTGAGCAGAAAATTAACTGAATGGTAGGCGCCCATGCTGTTTCCGGTCAGCGCAATTTTACAGTTGCTCTGACAGTGATTGCGGATGAACGGCGCAACTTCGTTGACAATATAACCGTCGTAGGCTTCGTGTCGGTAGATATTGTCGCCCATGTGGCCGTCTTTGCGCAGGATTGCTTCATTGTCGATGCTGTCGACGCAGAAAATCTTCAGGCGGCCTTGTTCAACGTGCTCACGCACGATGTCGAGCATGCCAAAGTCTTCAAATTCATGAAAGGTGCCACCGGCACATGGAAAAACCAGCAGCGGCCGGCCATAATGCCCGTAAACTTTGAGGCGCATTTCGTGACCGATGCGGTGACTGTGCCATGAATGATATTCTGTATGCATTTTTGACTCCTGTGAGTTTTTATTTTGCGGTCGCTTTTTGTTCAGCTTATATGGCGTGAAAGGGTCCATTTAATCTGCCATCTGTCAGATTTTCCGTCTTTTTCAAGGCAGATAATGCCTGAATACTGGAATTTCATTATTTGATGGCCGCTGCTGCCGGTAAGCATAAACGAAAGAAGCTTCTGTAGAAACGGCAGGTGCCCGATCAGCATTAAGTTGTCGGTATTTCTGATTTTTTCAATAATCGGCAGGATATCACTTTCTGGGGCCATTTCTGTCGATTGCAGCAAACCGTGAACCGGCTTGAGCTTGTTGGCAAAAATTTCAGCAGTCTGTCTGGCTCTCAGCTTGTCGCTGTGAATGATCTGCTCTACCGGCACCATGTAATACTCCGCAATGCTGGCGATGTGCGAGGTTTCTTTAATGCCGATGGCCGCGAGAGGCCTCTGTGGGTCGTTTTCTTCTGAAACTGCCTGCCCGTGCTGTACCAGATAAATAGCCATAAAACCACCAGAAGATTATTTTAATTATACTGCATATGTTACTGCAGCCACGACGATAAAATATCATTCCCATGCTGCAACCACAATAGAAAAACAACTTTTCTGTCGATTCGGCTATGGCCAGAGAGCTTTGGGTTGGCGCCGCTGCCGTTGCAAAAGACGGCAGGGGAGGGTATATTTGTGGCAGTTGGCCTGAGAAGTATTAATAGTTGAGGTAATATGCACGCATTCTTCAAGCCGGTAATCTTCATCTTTGTTCTGGCCTGCGTTTTCTATTACATTTTTGTTAACAGCAATACTCTCGAAATCACTACCGAAGTTTATACCAATGCATCCGGAATGCCGAGTCAGAGAACAGTTTATATTTATCACTGGGATCGCTTCGGCGATTACATAAAGAATACCCCGGAGCGCATCAAAACGGCTTTCGGCGGCAGTTAAAACACACGTCAGAGTGTCGTTTCACATGACTCGTTTTTTACGGGATACTGGCCGGGCTGCTGCAATCGATCTTCAATCTCTGCGCGGGCAGAGGCCTGTCGTTTGTTGATGAGTCGGGGCAAACGCATTAGGCTTCTGGATTCGGGTTCTAAGCCCGGAATGACGCAATCAATGTTCTTCATTACTGCGGAGCCCGCACTCGCGAAGGCGGGTGGCGAAAATCTTGTTCTGATGAGGGACGTTGGCTTTTAGTGTGACTGCCCTGATTGATTACTGGCTTTTGTGGGGCTTAAATCTGGAATAGCAGAGAAATTGTCAGTCGGTTGTGAGGGAATGGTTAGTTTAAACTGTCCGGAACAGCGCTGAAAACTGCTCTCTGAATTTTACAGCTCCACCGTTGGCCGGGTGTCTTACCTTGGTGAATTCCAGCCCCATGCTGCTCAACTGGACTGCTGCCTTTTCGCCGACTGCGACAATCTGACGTGGTTTGAGGATCGCTATCAGGTCTGCAAGTTTCGTATGCCCTGCCGCAAATTCTTTGTCGGTTGGGGTTCGGTTTGAAAGCATGCCGCGGGATTTCTGCCACGGGTGCCAGGGCAGGGCATTCCAGATCGCGAAATCGTAGGGGTTGAGACCCGAGGCAAGCAGATGGCTCCAGACAATGGTTGCTGTTGGTTCATTGAAGCCTTCTGGTTTAATTGCTTCTTTACTGGTTCGGCATGGCATCATCGAGGTGAAAATGTGCTCCGGTAGAATACCTTTGCTCGCCTGTTTCCCCAGCAACATCCTCTCTGACGTCATTGCGATGCCTGAAAAATGCCCGCCCTGATAGCCGAGTGCTTCACCGATCAATAAAAAGCGGGTTCGGCCAAGGCGTTCCTGCAGGTAGAATTTCAGCTGATGCCTTCTGATTTCGCTCGAATTCGTGTAGTCGTCGTTCTCCGGGTCATTCTGCCACCAGGGGTTGAAAAGATCGCCTTCGGGCGTTTCTCTTAAAGATTCGATAAAACTGTCGATGTCAGCAGTCGGTTTTGTTTTCATTTAACTTTTCCTTTGCTTGCTGATACAAAACTTGAGATTGATTTCAGCGGTCCAGTTGTTTGTAGATCAGTGCTGCCAATTGTCTTATTAAAATTGCCGGTTTCTCTGTCGTTCTTATAAAAACCGTAATCGCAGCATAAGGCTTCATGTTTTGAGTTCTTTAATTGCCACCATTTCCTGAAAATTGCAGTTCATAAAGTTTATGATAGTGCCCTTTCGCTGCCAGAAGTTCTTCATGGCTGCCCTGCTCGACAAGCCTGCCGTTGTGCAGAACCAGTATCCGGTCGCAGTTTCTTATTGTCGACAACCGGTGCGCAATGATCAGACTGGTGCGCTGACTGGTCAATCGCTGAACTGCCTTTTGAATGATCGCTTCGGTTTCAGAGTCGACCGATGAGGTCGCCTCGTCGAGTATAAGAATCTCGGGGTCGGTCGCCAGAGCCCGAGAAAACGCGATAAGCTGACGTTGCCCCGCCGAAATGTTACTGCCGCGTTCATATATCTGAGTATTTATACCCTCAGGCAATTTGCTTATTAAACTTTCCATTTCCAATTCTTTGATAATGTTATCAAATTTTTGATGATTAAAGCGGTCGTCAGCCAGGAAAATATTCTCGAGCAGGGTGCCGGAGAAGATGTTTACATCCTGCTGGATCAGCCCGATCTTGAGCCGCAGAGAAGTGCGTGAAAAGTTTCTCAGATCGACGCCGTCGATTAATATATCACCATTCTGATAATCGTAAAATCTCTTTAGAAGAGATGCAAGGGTGGTTTTCCCGGCACCGGTATGCCCGACGATAGCCAGTCGTTCACCTTTTCTTATTCTGAAACTCAAATCTTTAAGAACCGGCTTGTCCGGGGTATAGGAAAAATTAAGATTTCTGAATTCGATACCTTCTTGCAGAGTTTTAAATTCTTCACCTTCAAGCAGATCGGGTTCGGGTTGCTCGTCGATAAGTGCGAAAACCCGTTCGGCCGAAGCCATGGCGCTCTGAAACACCGAAATTTTTTCGCTGATCTGGCGCACCGGGTCGAAAAAGGCCTGAGTATAGGCAATGAAAGTAATCAGCAGACCCATGCTGATTTCGTTGCGACTGACCAGCCAGCCGCCATAAACTATGACGACCGTCAGGGTGATGGCGGTAAAAACCGTCACTGCCGGAACAAAGAACGAGTTGTAGAAAACTGACGTCAGTTCGGCATCACGCAATTCGAGGTTCATCTGGTCAAACTTGGCTTCTCTGGCCGGTTCCTGGTTGAAGATGTGAATGACGCCCATGCCCGAAACGTTTTCGGCCAGAGATGCGTTCATGGTTGCCAGTTTTGCCCGGGCAAGTCTGAAGGCGTCACGCATTTTCACCTTGAGAAACCAGGCGATATAAAAGAGGCCCGGAGTGGTTATCAGCGCTGCCAGCCCCAGCTTGAAGTGCAGGGCCAGCATCATGCCGCCAATCCCGAAGAGAATGCAGATTTCGCTGCTGACATTTATCAGCGCTGCTGAAAAAAGTTCAGCCAGCGTGGCGACGTCATTGGTGATGCGGGTGACCAGTCTGCCAACCGGCGTGCGGTCGAAAAAACTGATCGGCAGCTTCTGTATGTGCGAGAACAGCGCGTTGCGCAGGTCGTGCAGCACTCTCTGGCCCGTATACTGCAGCAGCCAGCTGCGGGCGGCGGAGAGCACGAAAAAGGCTGTGTGCCCGGCCGCATAGAGCATGACATAATGCAGCAGCAGCCCGTAATCTTTGCCCTTAATCCCAAGATCGACGGCTTTGCCCAGAATTAATGGCAGTCCTATGTGAACTGCGGTGCCGAGAAGCACCAGCACCACAGCAACGATAAAATGTGATCGCCAGACCCGCAGATATGGCCACATTCTCCAGGCCAGACCGCTGTCCCAGGCTGGAGCCTTTATATCATCTTCATTGAAATATGAATCATCCATGCTCAGCTCTTTTCAAGTTCGGCTTTAAGGCGCTGCCGCTGCCAGGCCCTGGCATAACGGCCGTTCTTTTCGAGCAGCCGCAGGTGCGTGCCCATTTCGGCAATCTCGCCGTTGTCGAGATAGATGATCAGATCTGCATTCTGCAGACTCACCATACGATGTGAAACGATTATGCAGGTGCTGCGACGGGCATTCTGTCTCAGACTGGCAAGAATTTTCTGTTCTGTTTCAGTGTCGACAGCGCTTGTACAGTCATCGAGAATCAGAATCGGCCGTCCGGCCGCCAGGGCTCGTGCCAGCGATACCCTCTGCTTCTGCCCACCAGAAAGATTGACACCGCGCTCGCCCAGCATCGTTTCGAGCCCGTCAGGAAAATCGCGCAGATCACCGCCAAGCCCTGCCCGGTCGGCAAAACTGCGGGCGATCTCGGGCTGGTCTTTGTTTTCCTGAGAAAAAAGAATGTTTTCGCGTATCGATTCAGAAAAGAGAAAGGTTTCCTGGGGCACATAGGCGAACAGCTCGCGCAGACTTTTCAACGGAATCTGTGCCGCATCTGCACCGCCAATTCTTATCTGGCCGCTGTCGGGGTGAAACATTTTCATCAACAGCCGCAGCAATGTGCTTTTGCCGCTGCCGACCGGCCCGGTGATGCCCAGAGTCTGACCTTCTTCGAGTTTGAAACTGATGTTTTTCAGGCTCGGCTGCGTCGCCTCGGGGTAAGTGAACGACAGGCCGCTGACTTCGATTGCCGCGCCAGTGCTGATGGGTTCGGTCTGCTGCCGGTCGGCTGCGGTTGCCGGTGATTCGCGCAGAATCTGCAGGCAGCGTTCCATCGAGGCCATGCTGCGTTGATAGATGTTGATTATCCAGCCAATCGCCATCATCGGCCAGCTGAGTTTGAGCATGTATGACTCGAGTGCGATGAAAGAGCCGAGCGTAATACTGCCGGCGATGACCATGTTACCGCCGAAATAAAGCAATACAACCATGCCAAAGGCTACCACCAGGTCGAGGGCCGGATGAAACAGCGATTCGATATTGGCCAGCTTGATTTTGTCGCGCACGAATTCAAGACCGCAGCGATTGAATCGGCTGATTTCACTCTCTTCAATGCGAAACCCCTTGATCACTCTGACCCCCGAAAGGTTCTCTTCGGCGCGTGAAGAAAGGTCTGAAAGCCTTGCCTGCACGTCTTTCGACCGATTGTGAATGGAATTTTTTACCATTACTACCATCACGGGTATCAGAATGAACGGCGTCATGGTGATCAGCGTCAGTTTTGGTGACAGCCACATCATGATGAACGGCACGGTGAGAAAATAGAAAGAGGCGTCGAGCACCACAAGAATGCCGATTCCGAGCATGAAGCGGATTTCCTGGATATCGTTCGTCAGCCGTGACATGATATCGCCGGTGCGGGTGCGGCTGAAATAATGGAACGGCAGCTTGAGAAGATGTGCAAACATCGCCTTGCGCAGGTCATACACCGAGTTGTGCGAGGTGCCGAGAAAAAACTGCCGCCAGAAAAACCTGAAAACGCCCTGAATGGCGGCGGTCAGCAGCAGTGCCAGACCACACCAGACGAGAATGGCAAAATCCTGGCCACGTTCGATGCTGTCGATGGCGTATTTGAGAATGACCGGTGGCATGATGTCGGCAACGTCAACGATAATGAGCGATGCCATGCCATACAGCAGATGCTTTTTATACGGTGCAAGCAGCTGTACGGTAAATTGCTGCGGTGTGGGGTGATTGTCTGCCTGCAATGTCATAGCGGTCAGCTTATCTCGCTGCCGCCGCAAAGTCAAGCCCGGCTCAGACCTTGAGCTGTGCCTTCAGACGGTCGACGCGGTTCTGCAGTTCTTCAGAATCGGGCTGAAATTTGGGTATGTCGAGATACTGCGAATACAGCTGAAAGCGCTGAATATCGCGGGCTTCGAGGGCGGTGCTTTCCTGGCCGGCAGCATTTGAAACCGCCAGCGCCGTGCAGTCGAGAATCATCTGCTCTTCGAGTTTGGTTTTCAGCCGGCGAACCTGTTCGATGCTTTCGAAGAGTTCGCGGGTCTGCGGCAGTTCTGCGGCCAGTTCTTCGGCGGGCAGCGGGTGTGGCGGCAGCTGCTGGTGCCAGAAAAAGCGCATTCGGAAAGGCAGTTCGAACGGAACATGCTCGAAATTGCCATAGTATGCTTCTGTAAGCGGGCCGTGCGGGCCGAGGAAGGTTTCGTTGACTGCGGCCCGGCGGTCCTGGCTTGAGTTGAAGCCGGTTTCACCCGAGAGGTGTCTTTCCATGATCTGCCAGGTCTGGTCTAGGCGCATCATCCAGCGAAAGCGCATGATGATTGCCTCGGCTTCTCTGATCTTGTTGGCAATGGCGACCACCTTTTCCTGATAAGTGGTTTGCGGGTCGGCAACTATCGCATAAACATTGTTGCGCCAGATAATCGACGAGGTTTCGAGCGACAGCTGAGCAAACTTCTGAATGCGGGCGGTAATGGTTCTGGCGGCCTGCAGAAAGCCCTCTGCGGCCGCCTGCATTTCCATCTGAGGGCCTGACCAGTTTTTGTCGAAAAATGAATTCAGCACCAGCTGCAGACTCGAAAACATCTGGGTCAGCTGCTCTTCGATGCGAAAATGCACCGAATAGGGTGACGAACCGCCGCGCATCTGCAGTCTGCGCACCAGCAGTGACACCGCTGCGGCCCGGCTGAACTGTACCGCATCGTAAGCGCTGAAAACCATGCCGCCCCAGAACAGCATAAAGCTGAGCGGAAACAGCACATGCAGCATCATCATACCCCCGCCAAGCAGCAGGGCAAGAAAAGCGACGATGAACAACCAGCTCTGGCCGGGGTTGCCGAGATATTTACCGAACTCGACAAGCATATTGCTGGCAAGGCTGGCGTTAGGGTTGATGGTTTCACAGAGATGATGAAACTTGGCCGGCACCGAGGGCGGATTCGCCAGATATTCTTTTTCGATCGGGTTGAGGTTGTTGAAAACCGGCCGTGCCAGGCCACAAAGCGGGCAGGCGACCGCCTTCGAAGTGACCGCCGTGTGACACTGGCGGCAGAAATTACTGAGCATGGCGTTTTTACTGGTCATGCCGCCGATTCTAAAGCATTTGCCCGCAATAATCAATAATACTGCCATCAGTGCAATCTGAAGTGTTAATTTGTATTAAGGCGCTGGAAAAATTCTGATTTTGCAGGCATAATACCAGTGAATTCATTTGCAAAGGTTGGTAAAAGATGGCAGTTTTTAAACTCAAACGCATATTTCAGGCACTGTTATGCCTTGTTCTGATTTCTTCTGTCGTTGGTTGTGGTGGCGGTGGGGGAGGCGGCGGCGGAAGTTCAATTATCCCTCCTGCCGAAGGAACCTATGTCGAAGCGCCGAACACGGTTGCCCCTCTGGCCACAACCCAGCAGGTTTACAACTACAGCAGCACGGCGGCAAACGTCTCGATGGCACTGCCGGTACAGAGCGGCACTACAGTAAATTACCTTCTCACTGTAACCAACAGCGGTTCAACTGCGCAAACGGTTCAGCTGGTGCCTGAAACTTCGCTCAGCGGTTCTGCCCGCCCTGAAGAAAGCTTGCATGCCTCGCTGCTGACAGCCGAAGACGCCGAACTGATGCAGATGGCAGCGGTTAAGGGCCGTCTCGAAGAAAAGCTTCGCCAGAATACTATCAATGTCCTGCGCCATAGCGGCGGTAACCTGCGGGCTTCGATGCGCGCCTCCAATCATAGTAATGAAAATGAGGGCGATATCGTTCAAATCTCTGTTGTTGAAGATTCACTCGGCTACACCTACACCACAAGAAACTGCAAACTTGAGCGCAAGACTGACCACTGCAAGATTTTTGTCGACCAGGATAGCTTTGAAGGGCTGAGTGCGGTTACCGGTGCTTACGCCGTGACCAGTGCCGACCTCACTCACTTTGCCGAAGAGTTTGAGGAGCATATTTATCCGCTTCTTAATGGCAATTATGGCCCGGTTTATGACATCGACAATGATGGCCGACTGTCGATTCTGATTTCACCGGTATACGCCAAAATTGGCTTTGCCGGTCTGTTTAATTCGATCGATATGACTCCGGGGGCTACCACAAACAGCAATCAGCGCGATCTTATCGGCGTCTGGAGCCCGAGCAGCACCAAATGGTCGGGGGCATACTGGCTTGCCGCCACCCGCGAGACTATCGCTCACGAGATGCAGCATGCTACCAATTACAGCGCCAAGGTTTACCCGAACGGTGTGGTGCGCACCGGCATCAGTAACTATGACAGTCTGCTCGAAGAGATGTGGCTCGACGAAAGCCTGTCGGTCGGTGTCGAAGCCAGGTATCGCGCCATTCGCGGTGCTGCTGGTAAAACTACCTATTACAATTCGCAGACAATAATTGATGCCGCTGCCAACGATGCGCGGTTTGGCTACTGGGCCAGAAA
>DAOQWI010000067.1:0-16408 GCA_035342015.1 Candidatus Ozemibacteraceae bacterium
GAGTTTGCCCACCGCTGTTTAAAAAAATCGGACGTTTCGGTTTGGGATGCCTGAGATGAAAAATCTTTAATAAGCCCAGCAAGCCGGGCTTTCGCGAGATACTGTTCCTGAATAGCAGTTTCGTCAGGATACTTTTTTAGATACACCTCAAGAAGTCGTTGTTTTTGTACCGTCGGGCTGGCGAGAAAATTGAACAGAAGCTCGTTGCCGGAATCTCTGGTGATCAGGCTCGACGAGATTCTTTTTTGACCGGTCTCGTGATTCGAAGGCAGCGACCAACCAGGGTCAGGAAGATCTTTCCAGATAAATTTTGCCTTTAACAGAAGATTCTGCGCTTTTTCGCGGTCGCCACTGTCATGGGCAGACCGCTCCTGCCTGAGAAGCGACATTGCCATATTGCGTTTTTTGTCTTTGGCCGTAGACGGAATTATTGCCAGAATGACCAGAAAAAAAGCAGCAAAACCCCGATTTTTTATATCTCATATCCCCATAATATCAGATTATGGCTATTTCTGTAAAAAAATATTACAAGGCCTCCTGTTCGTGGGCCTTAATTGTACAACAGCTTGTTTAATGTTTCACAGGAAACAATGGTCAGTCAGAGTGCAGCTTTTCCTCAAGCTCCCGTAGGCGTTTGAGAATTTCGGCCATCTTGTCTTCGTCTCTTTTTGCTGCGTTGCCTTCAGCTTTTTTTGCAGGGGCTTCATTTGAGGAGCTCTGGGGTTGCTGCGGCTGCGCTGTTGATGCATTCGTCTGCATAAACGGGTTCATACCCTGAAATGGGTTTGGCATCTGCATCCAGGGGTTCTGAAAAGGCATCGATGGCATGCCTGGCATCCCAGGCATGTTCATGCCCGGCATCTGAAATTTGCCTTCCTGGTAGTTCTTGTACATGCCCATCATCCAGGGGAAGAACTGCTGGAAAAAATTCTCAATCGCTTCTGGCGGTGACTGCAGCATCATCTGGTAGAAGTAGGTTGGAACCAGTTCATACCGGTCTTCAAGCATGACCTGCATAAGGATATATTTGGTGATGTCTTTGCCGGTAGTTTTCTCGACAACTTTTACCTTGTCGCCGCGCTGCAGAAAATCGCGGATCTCGGTCAGTGAAACATAACGGGCTTCTTCGACGCAGTATAAACGACGATTGTCGTATTTTTTAATCAGAATTTCTTTCACTCAAAACCTCGGAAATGTGATTAAGAGCGGCAGGCAGAACGGTCAGGCCGACGTGGTGAGTATTGAGTGTTTTAACACTTGCCACCCTTGCGCCACGGGCTTTCAGGCCTTCCTGGTAAACAGCGCTCTTCAGGAACAGAACCCCGTCGCTACTGTCAGCAAACTCGCCAACCGGAAACTCAAGCCAGAAGAACTTGACTGTGTCAATTTCCTGTTTAGTCCCGGCGAGGATGTGGCAGGTCACCGAAGGATCAATTCCCTTTGTGTTGAGTGAGCTTATCACATTTCCGGCTTCCTGTATAGCGCGGTCTATACCTTCTGATACCAGGAGGCCGCTGATTCCGCCTTTATAAAGAGCATTTCGCGAAACATTTGCGTCTGCAGTAACGCTTTGATAATTGAAGTCGATACCATCCTTTACCCAGTTGTGAAGCATCTGATACTGCCCCGGGAACAGGCGGTTGTGAGATTCAGTTTCGACATACATGCCCTGCCAGACCATTGAACGGGCTCCGAGCGGCGCAGCAAGTTTCTGTTGCATTACGGTAAAGTTATACATGTAATATCTGAAAGCGGTATCGATACCTTTCAGCGGCGAAGCAACGAAGATGATTTTGCGAATATCCTTGCGGAAAGGCGTCAGCCAGGAATATTGAGGATACTCGGCGCCGAGGTCAGAAGCGTAGATGCGTACCGACATCGCACCTTTACTGTGGCAGATCACATCTACTTTCTGGGCTGTAGTCAGTTCTTTTATTCTGGCGATAGCATTGGCGACCTGCTGTGCCTGAAGAAAATTGTCGCCGTGCGGATGCGAGAAGGTCAGGGCGAAGACTGAAAAGCCATTTTTAACCAGATGCTGCATAATGCCCGGCTTGTCAATATTGCCACTCTCGGGGATATCAAATGTATAGGGATGGCAGAAGCCTCTGCAGGCGTTATCGCCGGCGCCGTGAACGAGGAGCACTGGTGTTTTGTGGCGTGCTCGGTTCCAGCGAGGGGCCAGGTGCAGCAGAACATTACGTGAATGTGGCTTGTTTGTGCCGAAGGCTTTCTGAATGATACTGTGACTCTGGCGGCTTTTGACATGAAATGGCTCGGCGACAAAATTCGGGGCGTCGTCTTCAAGAAGTTCTATTCTCTCCCAGGGGGAGCTGTCGCGGCCTGTGATGTCACTGACAACACGTACCGCCGCTCCGGCAAATGCCGGCAGCAGAATCAACAGAATTAGAAAGCTTAAAAAAGCGGTTCTGAAACAAAATCGCCTGAAATCAATATTATTAATCACTACTCGATCACCTTTCCTGCGAGAGGCAATGCAATACTCTTACTTGCTCTGTTATGCCGACCCTGACGGGATTTTCGCTGATCAATACTGAGAGAATAAATGTCAGTTTCGACAGAACGGGTTAATTGATACAAAATAATTTTAACCGAAAAAACTCAGATTTCCAAGACTCGCAAAAGGTTTTTTTACTTTAAATTTGTTAGATGCGGTACAACCGGGCCAGATAAAAAAATAGAATTTAGTGAAAAAATTAGCAAAAGACTTGCAAAAGCGTGCCTTCAGGCGTAAATAAGCTCATGCAACTGAAACACAGGCTGAGGTAATAAAGTATGCAGCAATTTTTAACGGCAATTCTGGTAATAACATGCGGCGGTCTGCTGGCATGGCTTACGGGCAGGCTTAAGACTCTTTCTGCTGCCATCGGCACCGGTTCCTGCATCGGTGGAGGCCTTCTCGCCCTTATCCCGGCGGCAGAAATTCTTATGTCCGGCGGCCAGACCCCAGACATAGTTCTAAACCTACCCCTTGGCGCTGCTACCCTCAGACTTGACGCAGTTTCGGCCTTTTTTTCTTTGCCGGTTATCTTTCTCGGCGCTCTTTCGGCCATATACGCCGCTGCAACCTGCCATCACGATAAACATGAATGTGGCGGTTACTGGTTTTTCTATTGCCTGCTGATGGCTTCAATGCTGTTTCTGACAGCTTCTGCCAACGCCGTGCTTTTTCTCATGGCCTGGGAAATCATGTCAGTTGCTGCATTCTTCCTGATTATCCATAGAGACGAAATCGCCTCAGCCAGAAATGCCGCCTGGCGCTTTCTCGTGGCCAGCCATGTCGGCACAGCAGGCTTGTTTATCATGTTTGCTGTTCTCAGCACCAATTGCGGTTCTTTTGAATTCGCCAGTTTTATCAGAACCTCCGTTTCGGCCGAAACCGCGTCGATGGTTTTCTTTCTCGCTCTGTTCGGATTCGGCGTCAAAGTTGGTCTGTTGCCCCTGCATGTCTGGATGCCTGATTCATACGCGTTTGCCGACGCCCATGTTTCTGCCGTGCTCTCTGGCGCCATGAGCAAAATGGGTTTCTATGGTCTGGTAAGAGTTCTCATGTTTCTACCGGTCCATTCTGCTTCCTGGGGCTGGGCTCTTGCCTTTGGGGGCTTGCTGACCGGTGTTTTCGCTCTAATAACCGCTCTGGCACAGCACGACCTCAAAAAGGTGATTGCCTACAGCAGCATGGAAAACGCCGGCATCATAATGATGGGTCTTGGCTGTGCTGTGTTGGCGGGTGTGTGGAAAGTGCCATCGCTGGCTTTTGCTGCGCTGGCCGGTTCTCTGCTGCACGTTCTCAATCATGCCGCCTGCAAGGGTCTGCTTTTTCTCGGTTCTGGCGCTGTCTACTTCGGCACCGGTACCAGAAAGCTCGAAGCGATGGGTGGGCTCGCGAAAACTATGCCATATACCGCCCTGTTTTTCGGAATTGGCGCCGCGGCAATCTCAGGCCTTCCTCCTTTTAACAGCTTTATCAGTGAATTCATGATTTTTCTTGCCGGTCTGCAGGCGGCCCGCCTGGGAACCTCGCCAGCTCTGCTGCTAGCCGGCGTTCTGCTTGCCGGACTTGGTTTGATCGGCGGACTCGCGATGGCAACATTTTCGCGAACTTTCGGCCTGGTGTTTCTCGGCGCTTCGCGCAGCGATAAAAAAGTTGAACCGAGAGAGTCTGGTTGGGTTGCCAGACTGCCGATGGCCATTCTGGTGCTTGCCATTTTTCTGCTTTCGCTGCTTTCACCATTCATTCTTATCCCGGTAACACGCGTTGCATCAATGATTGCCTCCGCTTCTGGTACAGCGTTCACCGACGAAAGCGCCCTGCTCAATATTCAGCCGGTAACCATCACTGCGGCTGTGACATTCTTTCTCAGTCTGTTTGTTATGCTTTTCTGGCAGATACGCAGCCGGTTTTTCAGTAATGGCGATGTCGACAGCCGCTGCACCTGGGATTGCGGCTTTGCTGCGCCTGATTCGCGCATTCAATATACCTCTTCTTCCTTTTCACAACCTGTAAGCGAAGTTTTTTCGAGCATTGTCAGGCCGTATCGTCATGGCGAAAAGGTTGCCGGCTTTTTTCCGGAACATGCAAGCTTCAGAACCGACGCCCCTGACTCTCTGCTGCGATATCTGTATATGCCTCTGTTTGGCTTGATCGATCGGGCAATGGTGCCGTTGCGGGCTCTTCAGCACGGGCGTTTGCATCTTTATATCTGTTATCTGGCGGTTGTTCTTCTTATACTCCTGATCTGGAAGGTGGTGGCCGCATGATCAGCATTCATTCTGTCGGATTTTTCATTTTCACGCTTCTGCTTGCTCCGATTCTGCCCGGAATTATCAACAAGGTGAAAGCTTTCTTCGGCGGCAAAATGGGGCCGCCGGTAATGCAGCTTTATTATGATGTTGCCAAGCTGATGAGGAAATCCGCAACCTATAGTCAGACCTCAACCCTGGTCACGCGCCTCGCGCCTGTCGTGATTTTCTTTTCGACACTTGGCGCGGCGCTGCTGATACCATCCTTCTTCAGAGAAGCCTGCTGCCGCTTCGCGGGCGACGTGATTCTGATGGCCTATCTGTTCGGAATCGGCCGCTTTTTTATGGTTATTGCGGCCATGGATCGCGGCTCGGCCTTTGAGGGAATGGGCGCCAGCCGTGAAGTTCTCTACAGTGCTCTGGCTGAACCAGCCTTTTTCTGTGGTCTGCTGGTATTGATCAATGAAACCGGCGATATGAGCCTTTCCGGAATTTTCAGCGGGCTTTCGGTTGAGCTCTGGCGGCAGAACCCGGCAATAATGCTGCTGATTGCGGTGAGCTGGATGATCGTTCTGCTGACCGAAAATGCGAGAATTCCGGTAGATGACCCGAATACGCACCTTGAGCTGACCATGATCCATGAAGTCATGATTCTTGATTACAGCAGCAAAGACCTCGGAATGATCGAATATGCTTCTGCCCTCAAACTCTGGTTGTTTTCGAGTCTTCTGGTTGGTCTTACAATAACCGCCGGGGCAGTTCCGTCATATCTTCACATTCCGGTATTCTTGTTCGGAATGTTTATGGTAGCGGTTATCATCGGCTGCGTCGAGTCGACGATTGCCCGCCTCAGGCTTATTCATATTCCCAAATTCATTGTCGGTTCTGGTGCCCTGGCCATAATCGCCCTGATTCTGAAAATTGCAGGAAACTGAAAACCATGAACAGTATAGCCACACTACTTGCCTTGTCATGTATTTTTCTGCTCGGTTCGAGCCGATTGCTGATGTCGATCAGAATGGTCGCTTTTCAGGGTCTGCTGCTGGGCATTCTGCCACTGGCTGCCGCCGGTGACGGTCACCTGTCGCTGGCCCTCATTTTTCTGTCGCTGGCCAGCATCGCACTGAAAAGCATTCTGCTGCCCTGGCTTCTGAATAAGGCGATGGTCGATTCAGGCACCCGCCGCGAGATTGAGCCTTTTATAAGCTTTGGCGCTTCGATGCTTCTCGGGCTTTTTCTGCTTGCCGTGTCAGGCTGGATCGTCGATAAGCTCCAGGCCACCGAGCCAGTGCCTTCGCCGGTTACCTTGATTGCGGGGTTTTATCTGGTTTTTTCTGGTCTGCTGCTGCTGATTACCCGGCGCAAGGCGCTTACCCAGACCCTGGGCTTTCTTGTGCTCGAAAACGGGGTTTTTACTGCTGGCCTGAGTCTTGGCAGTGAATTCTCGGTGATGGTTGAGCTTGGCATTCTGCTTGACGTCTTCGTTGGCATTTTCCTGATGGGTATCATGCTGTTTCATATTGACCGCGAATTCGACCACCTCGATGCCGACCGTTTCAATGAACTGTCCGACCTCGAAATTGCCGTTTCGCCCGACGAGGAGGTCGCCGAATGAATACCGCCTGGGCTCTGATCGTTCTGCCGGCCATTACCGGCTTGTGCTCCCTGTTCATCGACTCGGAAAGGCTTCGCAAGAATCTGCTGGTTGTCGTTGCCTTTCTGCATCTCTACATGTCTTTGCAGCTCTGCAACGGTTCTGCTGGCGAACTTGACGGTATCTGGCTCGGTATCGACCATCTTACCCGAATTTTTCTTACCCTTACCAGCCTGCTGTTTACCGGGTCAGCTGTTTATTCTATGATTTATCTCGACAAACATCCGCATGCAGATGGCGCCGATCTTGCCGGCTGGCAGTTTTTGCGCAACCGCAACGCGATTTTTGTCGCCTGTATGCAGCTGTTTCTTGCAGCAATGAGCCTGGCGATTCTCAGCATGCACTTTGGGTTACAGTGGATCGGCATCGAAGCCACAACCCTTGCCAGCACGCCGTTGATTTACTATCACCGCAGTCGCCGCTCTCTTGAAGCCGCCTGGAAATACATGATCATCTGTTCGGTTGGCATTGCGCTCGCGCTGATGGGTGTTTTCTTTCTGGCCAAAACAACGACCCAGCATGTGCAGGTCTTCACTCCTGCCGGTCTGGTGTTGTTCGCCGGTTATCTCAAGCTTGGCTGGCTGAAGGTTGCTTTCATCTTCTTTCTGGTTGGTTACGGAACCAAGATGGGCCTGGCGCCAATGCATACCTGGCTGCCCGACGCGCACAGCGAAGCCCCGTCGCCGGTTTCAGCGATGCTTTCCGGCGCCCTGCTTAATTGCGCTTTTCTCGGTATTCTCAGGATTTATCAGGTTTGTGCTGCAATTCCGGCGACCGCCACTTTTGCTTCAGAACTGCTGATTATTGCCGGTCTCGTTTCGATGGGTTTCTCTGGTATTTTTATCATGCACCAGCCTGACTACAAAAGAATGCTCGCCTATTCGAGCGTTGAACACATGGGCATTCTTGCCACCGGTATCGGCCTTGGCGGCTCTGCCATTGCCGGCGCCCTTCTGCATGCAATCTGCCATTCATTGATCAAAGCCCCGATGTTTCTGCTTGCCGGTAACATTCTTTCGGCTTTCAATACCAAAAAAGTCGAAGAAGTCTCTGGCCTGCTTAAATCAATGCCATTTACCGGCATGCTCTGGCTTGCAGGCTTTTTAGCGATCACCGGCACCCCGCCATTCGGAACCTTCATCAGCGAATTTTCGATTCTCAAAGCTGCTTTGCAGACCCGCAGCTGGACAACAGCGGGCCTCTATCTTCTCTTTCTTCTGATCGTTTTTATCGGCATGCTGACGATTGTCATGCAGATGACTCTGGGTCGCCGCCCCGATGATCACGCCGACGAGCACCATCATCATACACCGGTCGCCAAAGACCATGACCAGAAGCACGAGAAACATCACAAGCATGAGACTGCAGCAGTGGGCTCCGGTTCTGTGATAGATGAGGATCTGCTGCAGCTTCTGACCCCGATCGTATTTTTGTCTCTGGCTCTGGTTCTTGGCTTCTACCTGCCTGAATACGTCAGACAGGCAATAAATGGCGGAGCCCTGCTGCTTGGAGGTGCAATACTGTGAAAAATACTCTGTTGCTGAAAAATGGCAGTTCTGCAAAACTCGAAAATGTACCGGTAATTGAACCTGAAGGCTTTCGCCAGCACCTGGCCGTGCAGATTCAAAAAGGTGGCCGCCTGTCAGCGCTTTTCCTGGTTCCTGGTGACTCCCAGGCAAAGCTTTTTGCGATTGTTTCACACGACCGCACCAGCGAACTCGAAGTTTTTTCCTGCGGCTGCGGCCGCAAATTCAATGCCCTGACCCCGATCCTGTCTCAGGCCCACTGGTTCGAAAGAGAAATCGCCGAAATCCATGGCGTCGAAATGATAGGCCACCCCTGGATGAAGCCGATCCGCTTTCAGCCCAAAGCCGGGCAGAACGTCGAGATCATCCCCGGTGCCACCAGTTACTTCGAAGTTAAAGGCGAAGAAGTGCACGAAGTCGGTGTCGGCCCGGTGCATGCCGGTATTATCGAACCCGGCCATTTTCGCTTTCAATGTCACGGCGAAAAGGTTTTTCATCTCGAAATAGAACTCGGCTACCAGCACCGCGGCATCGAACGGGCGATTCCCGTCTCGCAGCCTCAGAAGATCATCAGGCTCATGGAAGCAGTGGCCGGTGATACCAGTATCGGTCATGCCACTGCCTATGCCATGAATTTCGAAGCCCTCGCCGGGCTCAAAATTTCGTCAAATGCGGCGATTATTCGCAGTGTTGCTCTTGAACTGGAACGCATGGCCAATCACACCGGCGACCTTGGGGCTCTTGCCGGTGATGTTGGCTTTCTGCCGACGGCGGCCTATTGCGGCCGTATCAGAGGCGATATTCTCAATACCACCGGCCTGATCTGCGGCAACCGCTTTGGGCGCGGCCTGATCAGAACCGGCGGCGTCGGCCACGAGATCGATGCAGAGCTGAAAAGGGCAATTCTCGATAAACTGGTGCTTATCGAGGCTGACCTGCGCTCAGCCATCAACCTCATCTGGGATACCCCTTCGGTCGTCTCGCGATTTGAAGAAACCGGCCTCGTCAGTCGGGAAGACGCGATCGCCGCCGGGCTGGTTGGCCCTGCTGCCCGTGCCTGCGCTGTCGCTGTCGATACCAGACTTTCACACGCCTTTGCCGCCTACAGCAGAATCAAGCCTGAACTGGCACTTGGCCGCCAGGGTGATGTTAACGGCCGTGCTACAGTGCGTTGGCTCGAAATTCAGGATTCACTGCGCATGATCAGAGCCATGTTTGAAGAACTGACAATTGAAAAAGCCGGTTTTAGCACAAAAAATGCTGATCTGTCGCCAGATTCGCTGGCGGTAAGTCTTACCGAAGGCTGGCGTGGCGAAATCTGCCATGCTGCTATTACCGACAGCAAAGGCAATCTTAAGAGCTACAAAATCGTTGATCCCTCATTTCATAACTGGTTCGGCCTGGCTCTGGCATTGAGAAACCAGGAAATCTCAGACTTTCCGCTCTGCAATAAGAGTTTCAACCTCTCTTACTGCGGCCATGACCTGTGAGGTGAAATATGTTTCAAATTCTTAAAGCCAGATTACACCAGGGTTATCGCACTTTCCCGTTCCCCGAAAAGCAGCCGCCCATGGCGCCCCGCTATGTCGGTCGGCCGAAAATTATGCCGGGCAGCTGCAAAGGCGACTGTGCTGCCTGCGTCGGTATATGCCCGACCGGCGCCCTGTCGCGTGGTGCCGGCAATCGCCCGGTGATCGATCTTGGCCGCTGTATCTTCTGCCGCGCCTGCGAAGAAGCCTGCGCCGAAAAACTCATCAGCTTCACTCAGGAATTCTCGATGGCCGCAAATTCAAAAGAGGCCCTTGTCGTAACCGATGATAAATTCAGACAGGCAGAGGCCATGGGCAATGAACTGCGCCGCCTGTTCGGCAGATCACTCAAACTGCGCCAGGTAAGTGCCGGTGGCTGTAATGCCTGCGAAGCCGACACCAACGTTCTCGGAACTCCTAATTTCGACCTCGCACGTTTCGGCATTCAGTTCGTGGCTTCACCCAGACATGCTGATGGCCTGCTCATAACCGGCCCGGTGAGCCAGAACATGAAGCTTGCCCTGCAGAAGACCTACGAAGCGCTTCCTTCGCCGTCGATTGTGATTGCCGTTGGTGCCTGCGCTGTTTCTGGCGGTCTGTTCAAAGGCAACAGCGAAGTCAACGATGGTGCCGCCGGGATTGTGCCCGTCGATCTTTTTGTGCCCGGCTGCCCGCCGCATCCCTGGACAATTCTCGAAGGTATTTTACGGTTTATGGGGCGTTTATAAATCTGCCGTGCTTGCAAAGTGCAAGAAAAAGTTGATAAGATGATGGCAGGAGAGTGAAAATGTCATTTAACCCCCTTAATTTCCCTAAAAAGCTTTGTAATTTCCGAAAAACTGCCATAATTCTTTTTTTCTGCCTTTCATTACCGGCATTTTCTCAGACCATAGATTTAAGTCAGTTCATTGGCCCGCTACCGCTGCCGATTCCGTCGATGCAGGCGTCGACAACTATTCAGGAAGACGTTTCTGATTCAATGGCCGAAATTCTGCCTAAGGCCGAGGCTCTCAAAGATGAAGCCGGAAAGCTTGCAGAAACTGTTGCAGCTGTTATTGACATCGAGAAGCTTCAGTCTGAACACCAGTTGCATCAGAAACGCCTGCAGACCAACCGTGACTCACTTCGTGAAATCGTCGAATCCGGAACTTATGGCTTCGAAAATGTGTCTTCTTTGCGAAGCGAAACCAGGGCATTGATCGATGCGGTAAGTCGCCATGCCAGATATATTGCTGAAAAGCTGGTTAAAATCGAGGGGATTAAACAAACCTGGGCAGCAAAAGAAACCAGTTGGCAGAATCAGCAGAGCGCAAAAGAAGCAAATTTCAGTGACTCGCTGCGCAATGTCTTCAAAGAAGCGCTGGTGGTTACAGATACTGCCCGCAAAAGTCTTGAAGGACTCGAAGGTCCTCTGGTAGCATTTCAGCAGAAAGTTGTCGAACTGCAGCGCCAGTCGCAGCAGCAGCTTGAAGATATCGACAAGCTTATGGCCGAGATGCGTAAAGATCTTTTCAGAAAGTCGCGGCCGGCCATGTTTACGCCGACCTTTATTCTGCAGTTCGATCGCACCCTGTGGGAAGACTTCTGGATTGGCATCGCCAGCTTTGAGATTCCTGATCGCAGATTTTTTCAGACTTCGGGCTGGATCTTCTTTCTGCAGCTGATTCTGATTGGTGGCTTTCTCTATTTACTGCGCACCTGGAAAAATCGCAACCTTGAAGCGTTCAAGCTTGGTTTTATTATCAACCGTTACTGGTCCGCAGCCATATTTCTTGGCATTCTTCTGCCTTTGCCACTCTTTGACACAGTGCCGAAACTGCTCAAGCTCTTTTATGCAGGTGTTCTTACCGTAACTGCGTCTCGGGTGGTCGGTGGCGTGATCGATCTGCCCTGGCGCCGTCGCCTTCTCTACATAATTGTCACTCTTTATCTGGCCATTCAATTTTTCACCTTCATTGCCCTGCCGGCTCCTGCCCTGCGTCTTTTTATAGCACTTGTCGGGTTTGCCGGTGCCCTGCTGTGCTCGTGGCGGGCCAGGGTTAATGAGGCAGAGGGGCGGTCGTTGACTTTCATCATAGGCGTCAAGCTCGGCGGTGCATCGCTTGCACTTGTTTTTCTGTCTCAGGTTGCCGGCTATGTGGCCTTTTCCAATCATCTTCTCGATGTGACCATCAAAACCGTTTTTCTCGGTGTAATTGCCTGGATGATCGATCTGATACTGCGTGGCGTTATCGACTTTATTTTTGACAACGGTTTTGTCAGACGCTATGAGCTTATCAACCGGCATTATCGTCTTTTCATAAAGCGTGCCGCCATGATTGCAGATACAGTTGTCGTATTCGTGGCTTTTGCGTCAATGATCTCTGTCTGGGGCTTTTTTGACAGCACCCTGCTGTCGGTCGAGAGAATTCTCGCGTTTGGCATTTCACTGCAGGGTTATCGGGTCTCGCTTGGCATGCTCGTCTGGGCTGTGATTCTCGTTTATGCGTCTCTTGCCGTTTCATGGCTGGTTCAGACCGTTCTTGACGAAGAAGTATACCCGCGCCGCAAGGTTGAAAAGGGCGTCGGTATTTCTATCAACCGCCTGATCAATTATGCATTCGTCATTGTCGGCGCTGTATTTGGCCTTTCTGCCATAGGTATAGAGCTGCAGAACCTGACCGTAGTCGTCGGGGCTCTCGGCATAGGTATCGGTTTCGGTCTGCAGAATATCGTCAATAATTTTGCCAGCGGTCTGATCCTGCTCTTTGAGCGATCGATCAAAGTTGGCGACATTGTTCAGATAAGGGGTGACTGGGGAACCATAAAAAATCTTGGTTTGCGGGCCACCGTCGTTGAAACATTCGACCGATCAGAAATGATCGTGCCCAACAGCGATCTCGTTTCATCGACCGTCACTAACTGGACCCTCTCCGACCGCCAGACACGCCTTATCATAAAAATTGGTGTCGCTTACGGCTCCGATGTTCAGAAGGTTACCCGTATTCTTCTCGGAATCGCCCAGGAAAACCCTTTTGTCATGAAGTTTCCTGAGCCGGCGGTCTATTTTATGAACTTTGCCAGCAGTTCACTCGATTTCGAACTGCGTGTCTGGGTTGCAGATATAGATATCAGGCTTAAAACCATGAATCAGATCAACTATGAAATTGAAAGACTGTTTCGCGAAAACGGTATCGAAATTCCTTTTCCGCAGCAGGATATTCATATAAAATCCGTAGACGAACCCGTGCAAAACATGCTCAGCGGCACGCAGATCAAACTGGCCGCTGAAAAAAAAGAGGTAAAATGATGCTTGAGAGATTTTTTAGCCTGAAGGCCAACGAAACCGACGTCAGAACCGAGATTCTCGCCGGCATTACCACCTTCATGACCATGGCCTACATTCTGGCCGTGAACCCGATGATTCTTGAAAATGCCGGCATGTCGTTTGCCGGGGTTCTAACCGCTACCGTTCTTGTCGCATCTTTTTCAAGCATTCTCATGGGCTTGGTCGCCAATCTGCCCTTTGCTCTGGCACCTGGCATGGGCATCAATGCTTTTTTTACCTTCAGTATGGTAATTGGCATGAAAATTCCATGGCAGACTGCGCTTGGCGCGGTTTTTATCTCGGGTCTGATTTTTCTGCTGATGACGATATTTCGCCTGCGCGAAGCAATTGTCAGAGCGATCCCCCACTGTGTCAGACTGGGAGTGGCGGCCGGCATCGGGCTTTTTCTCTGCCTGCTGGCGCTTAAATCTGCCGGCTTTATTGTGGCAAATCCAGCCACGCTGGTAAGCTTCGGCGGCTTTAATGCTCAGACTATCGTATTTCTCATCGGTCTGGCACTCACCATATTCTTTGAACAGAACAAAATACCAGGCAGCCTGTTGCTCGGTATCGCTTTTACAACCGTTCTCGCCGTCAGCCACGGCAGAATCTGGCCCGGTCAGATTCTTGTGCAGATCCCATCGCAGCTTTATTCAACCCCTGACTTTTCTTCGGTGTTTCTGCAGCTCGACATTCGCGGGGCGCTGAGTTTCGGCATCATGGGTGCCGTTTTTACGCTGCTGTTTACCGATATGTTCGATTCCATCTCGACTTTTCTCGGCGTCGCTTCGGTTGCCAACATGGTCGATGAAACCGGCGAACCGCGCAACTTCGACAAAGCCCTGCTGGTCGACGCTGTTTCTACGACGCTCTCAGGTCTGGTTGGCAGCAGTTCAGGCACCACCTACGTCGAGAGTGCTGCCGGTGTGGAACAGGGTGGCCGTACCGGTCTGACTGCGGTTGTCTGCGGGCTTCTGTTTCTGCCGTTTCTCTGGCTGGCCCCGATGCTGCAGATGATACCAGCCTGCGCCATCGCTCCGGCGCTGTTACTTGTCGGTTTTTTCATGCTGCGGGCCATTGCCGGCGTCGACTGGAAAGATTATGAAGTCGGGTTGCCGGCGTTTGCGGCACTGATTCTGATTCCGTTCACCTTCTCGATCAGCCAGGGCATCAGCTGGGGTCTGGTTCTCTTTCTGCTGTTGAAAGTTTACAGCGGTAAAATCAGCGAAACCTCACCAGTTCTCTGGGTGATAACCTTTTTTGCCGGTGTCGCTCTCTACCTCGCCTGAGTGTAATATTACCTGACGAAGAAATTACTTGCGACACCAGTAAACGAGAGCAGGTGGTATGTTGTTCCAGACCACCGGGCTGGTTTTAACTTCTGAAAAATGTTTCTGCAGCTTTTTTCTGAATCTGATGCCTGATGGCAGCAGCAGCCCGTGCAGATAGGCGAAGGTGGTGAAAACCCCGCCCTTTCTCAGGCTGGCAACGGTCTCGTAAAGTATTTCATCCTGAAGCTCTTCAGGGAATACAGCCCAGGGTAGCCCACTGATAACTGCGTCAGCATGCTTTACTCCGTGCTGCCTGAGATATTTGCGGATCTCTGCAGCTGAATCCTGATAAATGGGAATCTCGGGAACATTCTGGCTGGCGATGCGGTTCATCTGCTCATTCAGCTCAAACCCGAAAAATACGGTTTTCTCAGGGTCGATTTGCTCGACTACTTTGCGAGTAAAAGCACCAGTGCCCGAGCCAAATTCAACAATGACACGGGCGCGATTGAAATTGATCGGCTGCAGCATGCGGCGCGCCAGTTTCTGCGAACTGGGCGCAATTGCCCCGATTTTTCGGGGTTCCCGACAGAACTGCTTTACAAACTGCCACCGGCTCATATTCTCACCCACAGATTGACTTTCAGCTATTATACTCCATCGCCATAAAAATCCCATATTTTTTTTGCGGCCGCAGCAGTGAAAGAAGTATTATCATGGGCAATCGCACTAAAATGCCCGTGTCCCTTATCAGAAGGAGATTTCCGCCTGTGATCTCCGTGCATAACCGCGAGAATGGCGCAATTAATACTCGACATTCCGTGTATAGAGCCGGAATCCAGAAGCTTACTTCGTTTGCCCTGAAGTATTACCTGATAATTGAGCTTAATTATGCCGGTTTATGCTACCCTCATTGTACCCCAATCGAAGAAAGGTTCTGTCTGAGATGAAAAAAAATCTCTGTTTTCTGTTGACCGGTTTTTGGGTTTTGTGCGCTTTTTTATGCTGTAATAACCAGGCGTTTGCCGGTGGTTTTCAGATTTATGGCGCCGCCGCTCCAGATGCAATCGCCCTTGGTGCTGCAAATGTGGCACGCGATGATCTTGTTTCGAGTGCCTGGTATAACCCGGCCGCCGTAATGGATTTTAAAAAACCTCACTATAACTCAGGCTTTTCACTGGTTAAGCTTAACTGGAACTACGAGCCGGGCAACGGCCAGAATCGCATTAAAATAAAAGACAAAACCCAGGCTGTACCTGGAACGAATATCGTTTACCCCATAAACAGTCGTTACACTGCCGCATTTTCACTTTATACCCCATTCGGCCTTGGCATGAAATGGAATGACGAAGATGTGCGCCGTCTTGCAGACTCCGGTATTTTCAATGATCCGGCCGGTTCGCCCGCCGGAACTCTCCTGACCAGAGCAATCCCTGCCCAGGCCGATCTTCAGGTGCCATATCTGAATTCGACCATTGCCACCAGGCTGAGTGATAAACTTTCCGTGGCAGCCGGTATCAGCCTGATCAAGGCCGACATGAAACTCAGGTTTCATTCAAAGGGAACTCTACTGCCGAACACACTTATGTGGGATAAATTCACCAAATACCAGGCTGATGGCTGGGGAATGGGTTATGTTCTTGCCGCCCATTACAACGCCGGCAATCACTGGAAATTCGGGGTGAGATACCTTTCTGAAGCAGATGTAAAAATGAAGGGCACTGTTGAAGATCATCCCGAAACTGGCCTGATCGGTGTAAAAGGTACTCTCAAACTGCCTTATACCCTAACTTTCGGCTTTGCTAATTCATCTGTCGATCGCTGGATCTTTTCTTTCGACGTTACAAAAACCGGCTGGAACCGCTTTGACGAACTCAAGATCGTTCCGCGCGATGCCGGGCAGATCAAGGGTGGTTTTGCCGCCCCCAAAAACTGGGAAGACTCTCTGACCTGGCGCTTTGGTGCTGAATTCAAGCATGATGAACGCTGGACTTTCAGAGGCGGTTACGCTTATGACAATTCCCCGGTTGGCGATGAAACACGTAACTTCGAACTTCCCGGCACCGACGGGCACATTTTCTCGCTCGGCGCTTCGCGCAAAACGAGAACCTTCGTTTATGACGTTGGCTACAGCTACATGCTGCTCGAGAAGGGCCGGGCTGGCTCGACTTCTCTCGGCGGAGTCGGCGAATTCACCGGTGCCGACAATCATTTCCTGATGTTCAGCGCTACCCGCGGGTTTTAACCCTCCAACCCCTTTTCACGTTTTGCTGATTCCAGAAAGCTGGTTATGTGATTAGGCAAGGCACGGGGAGAAGTCGGGATTGCTTTTTCGTAAGCTTGTGAGCGAAGCGAAT
>DAOQWI010000068.1:0-15774 GCA_035342015.1 Candidatus Ozemibacteraceae bacterium
GAAAAGTAACGGTTGAAGATGCTTTAAACTATATCGGCGGCGTCACCGCCTGTCTCGATATGACCGCCAGGGAATTGCAGAAGTCAGACGGGCAATGGACACGGGCGAAAGGCTTTGACACCTTTCTGCCGCTTGCCGGGCTGGTTGCGCCCTTTTCCCCTGCCTGGTCAGAAGGAGCGATCGAAACGCGCAAAAACGACCTGATCGTGCAGCAGAGCAGCTTGAAGGCCATGGTTTTTGGCTTTGCCGAGTTGATTGCCGACATTTCGGCGTGCATGACTCTCGAGCCCGGTGACCTGATTCTGACCGGCACCCCCGAGGGAATCGGTCCGGTCACACATGGCGACCGGCTGGAGGTGACGATTTCAGGCCCGACCACCATTACTCTCAGGGTAAATGTTGCCTGACAAGCTCAATTGACAGCCGCAGCTCATAAAGGTATATTGTCACCCTTGATACTACTGGAGGCAAGAATGATCAGAAATTCACTAAAGATTCTGCTGGTTGCCGGTGCTCTGACCGTAGCCACGCCGCTTTTTGCAGCCCCGGCCCGTGAAGGCGTCGTAAAGGGCAGCTACATTAATCTGCGCAAGGAAAACAAGTTCAATTCGCCGATCATTGGCAAAAAAATGCGCGGTGACAGCTACAAGATTCTTTTTGAAGAAAAAAACTGGCTCAAGGTCTCTTTCCCTGACGGCCTTGAAGGCTGGCTTTACAAGACTCTTGTCGAACAGACTCCTGATAAATCTGCCAAGCCCGCAGAAGATAAAACCGCTTCGGCAACACCGGAAATAAAAAAAGACGACAAAAAGACCGAAACAGCTAAGAAGCCCGAAGAAAAAACGCCCAGAAAAGAGATCAAACTTGATTCTAAAAAGGGGCTCGAAAAGCCGCCTGCGCCAAAAACCAAGCCAGCTGCAATCGTTGAAGTGAGCGGTACGGCCGAAGAGCTTTATAACGAAGCTATCAGGCTTTACGAAAAGAAGAAATACGCCCAGGCTCTTGAAAAGAACCAGCTGGCTCTGCAAAAAGCGCCACAGAATGCCGAGATTCTCAACAACATTGGCAACTGCCAGTTTAAGCTTGGGCGCATCGAGGAAGCCCTCGAATCATGGAAAAACGCCCTGAAAATAGCCCCCAGATCAGGTAAAATCTGCAACAATCTCGGCATTGCCTATTATCAGCTTGATAAAAACAAAGACGCCATTGAATATTACAAAAAGGCAGTTCTTTTCGAGCCCGAATTTCCTGATCCTTATTATAACCTGGCTTCTGTCTATGGGTTCACCGGCAACTTTGCCGATGCGGTCATTAACTACCGCAAGTTTCTTGAAACCTCGCCCGACGCCACAATGAAAAAGCTCGCAGAAGAGCGTATTGCCTACTGCGAGCGCCATATCGAAAAAACCGCCTCAAAGGCCGGCGAGAAAAAAGCTGATTAAAAGCTGCGGTTTACACGGTAGAGAGAGCCTGATCTGGTTCTGACCAGCAGGCTGTCGTCGACCATAAGCAGAGAATCTTCCTGCAGTTCGCCGCCGACGTGCACGCGCCATTTTTCATGCTTACTGCCGATGTGCAGGCAGTGAACCCATCCATCCTGGGTACCGATGTAAAGCACCTTATCGACAACAATCGGTCTGGTTACAAAGATTCGCTTGTCAACCTTAAAAACCCTGTTGACCTTACGTTCGACAGTGTCGACGAAAAGAACTTCGTCACGGTGGGCGACAATTCCGTCTGACAGACTGTGAACCACCGGCAGGAATTCTGAACGGCGGGGCAGGGTATTGACGCTGAAAATCGTTACGTTTCCGTCAAGTTCGATCTGGTAAAAAATACCCTCGTCGGTGAGAAACATCGCCTGCAGATCTTTGGTAACCGGCGGTGCGGCCGGAACAAATGCCGGATTGACTGCCTGATAGATTTTTCTGCCGTCATTCAGAGCCAGAGTGATGATTTCGCCCGATCTGAATGAGAGAACAACTCTTTCGGTGCCGTTTGGCGACAGAAAGGCCCGCTGCGATTTACCACTGATTTTCGGAGTGCCATGCTGGTAGTTCCATATCTGCTCACCAGTATTCACACTCAGACATTTGACCAGGCCGTTATGACAGCTGAAAATCAGACGGTCGCCGGCATCCATGAAGTAACCCTCTTCGAGATACATTTCGGGAAAAACACGGTTAACTTTGATCTGCAGGTCAAGGGGTTTGAACCAGAGCTGGCTTCCGTCTTCAAGACTATATACTCCGGCAAAACCGAAGTCATATACGACCAGAATTTTTTTGCCGCCAGAGAGAGTTCTGGTGGTAATGGGAACATTGGAAAAAAGATCTTTTTTCTCTTCTGAGAGCTCGAGCCCCGGGAAACTTGCCGGGTAAGGGGTTTTCCAGGTGCTGGCTGTCAGTTCACTGGTAAAGCCATACAGACCGTCCGTTCCGGCAAAAACAGGGGAGTCGGCGAAAAGAAAACCTTTGTGAACCACCGCCGGTTTAAATTTTTTGCTTTCGAGCTGCTTGCCATTTTTAGCGTCGAGCGATACGGCATTTTCGCCTTCGATAGCCCAGATGCGGTCTTTGCCGACAATATGACACCCGGGAACCCGGGTGATAAATTTTTCGACCGGCTGGTATTTAACTTCGCGCGACCAGATTACCTTTTCCTGATTTTTCGACGACATGCTGGCATAAGACATAAAACCGATCTGAACACCTGCCAGCAGTGCAATTGCTCCGATAAAGCCCACAAGTCTACCATCGCCCCATTCTTTGCCAAACAGCATTTCAAAAAATGATTTCACAATCAGAGAAACAAAAAACTGGGTGAAAGCGACAAGGGCGAGAATTCCGGTCATCACACCGGTCATCAGAAGGTTATAAGGAATATCTCTGCGATTGAGAGCGGATTTGAGAATTTCACCAATGCCATTGAAGTTTGTGATCATCGGCGCAACAAAATCGCCGAACCAGACACCATAGAAACCTGCCACCAGCGCTACGCCAGCCAGGGTCGAGTAAATGATCGAGCGCATCAGCATCTGCGCAAACAGCAGCAGAAGGAGGATAGAACCGCCAAAAATGTATGAGACGATCGTTGTTACTGGAAAGGTCGTGAATTCCCCAAAACTTTTACCAAGAAAGTAAAACTGAGCAACCACCAGCAGTGCAAGCGGCAGCATGATAAAGAAGTTTTTGAGACTGTCTTTAATGCGGTCTTTTCTTGTTTTCCGGGGGGCGCTTTCCGGTTTCTTGATAATTAAGTTTACAGGGTTGTTGTTGGCAACTGGGACTTCATCCATAAGATAATTTCTCCTGTAAAGTTAATTCTGACGGTGCCTTTATCGGCGGGTATCCCGGTTTTATTAACCCCTTTCACCAATCGGGCAAAATTGCTAATGTTTCTTGACAGGAAGCGCTCCGGGAAATAGAATACTATGGTCAGTTGCTAGTCCCTCAATGTCTGAGAGGTATTTAAGGAGGCTTCCTTTGCCGTCAATGGTCTCACACCTGTTCTTCAAGCTCGCTAACGAAAAGGATTCTGAACTTGAAGCCTGCGAATATCTTGACATGTTTGCCAAAAAGTGTGGTTTTGCCGCCGAAACCATCGATGAAATGCGCCTTGCCTTCATTGAGGGCCTGATAAACGCCAAAGAACACGCTCCAAAAGATATTCCCGATGGCAGTAAACGCGACATTCATGTAGCACTGACATACGCCGAAGATCTCATTCAGATACAGATTCGCGACTTTGGCAAGGGTTTTGACCCGACCGTCGTCGAAAAACCCGATATCCGCAAGAAACTCAAATCTTCGCACAAGCGTGGCTGGGGCCTGATGCTGATGGAACGCCTGATGGACGGTTCAGAAATTTCATCTTTCCCGCCTTCCGGCACGTTGATTCATCTGGTAAAAAAACGCCTGGCCGCCGCAACTCCGACCGAAGTCGACACGATGCGCGAACACAAGCGTATTGAAAGACTCAAATACATTCTCAGCAGTTTTATCGATCTCAGCTCGTTCCTCTGCCAGAGCAAAAATCTTCAGGCAGGCCTGCGCTCGATGCTGCGCATTCTGCTCGGCACCCTGGGTGTTTCCCGTGGGGCTATCTACACTTTCGAAAATGCCAACGAAAGCCTCGACTGCCTTGTCGACATTAAACTCCGCGCCAATGCAAGACTTCCTCAGGTCAAGATTCCGCAGAAGCTCTTCGAAAAGCTCTCAATCAAAGAAGATGGCGAAGTCACCGACATTATCCGCAACGAAATTACCGCTTTCAAAGAAACTTTCAAAGAAGGCGAAATCGAACATATTTACGTGCTGCGCACCGACAACCAGAATCAGGGCCTGCTGATTCTCGGCAGCCGCTTCCGCAAAGAAGAAGAAGAAATGTTCGACAACGAACTGCTGACGACCATTTCCCGCAATATTTCTTCAGCAATCAATACTTACCGCCTGATGCAGAATCTGCGCGATGCCAACGAAGCACTCGACAGGCGCGTCAACGAACTCGATTCGGTGCGCGAAGCCAGTCAGACCATTTCATCTGAACTCGAAATCGAAAACCTGCCGTTCACTGTCGAAGGCATTTTCCGCAGTATCATGAACATTCAGAAGTTTTCGATGGCCATTTTCGACCCGACCGAAAACCGCTACAATATCTGCCAGAACAACCGTGGCCTGCCGCCAACACTCGATCTCTGGTCTTCACCGGTTTCGCAGCATGTCATTCAGAAAATGGAACCGCTGTATGTGCCTGACGTGAAGCGCGAAGAGCGCTTTGCCTTTACCAGAGCCCGCAACTACGCTTCCGAATCCTTTGCCGTTATTCCGATAATTGTTCAGGATGAAGTTCTTGGACTGGTAAATCTCTCAGACAAAGACGGAAACGGGCAGCTGTCAGCGCGCGATTTCGAACTGGCCCAGCTTCTCTGCAGTCAGCTCGGCATCGCCATCAAGAACGCCAACCTTTACAAACGCGGTATTACTGACGGTCTAACCCGCCTGTACACCAACCATTACTTTAAAATGCGCCTCTCCCAGGAAATATCGAGAGTTCGCCGCGTAAAATCGCCGCTTTCAATTGTCATGGCCGGCATCGACAACCTTGAATCACTGCTCGAAAAGCATGGGCAGGGTTTTAAAGATGCGGTTCTAGTAAAAGTGGGCTCACTGATCAAGCGCATCATAAGATTCAACGATCTGCCGTGCCGCTATGAAGGTGACAAATTTTCGATCATTCTGCCCGATACCACCATTGAAGGTGCCATGACAGCAGCAGAAAAGGTGCTCGAAAATATCCGCAGCATGATCATCAAACACCAGGAAACCGAAGAAAAAGTTCAGGTGACCCTGGCTCTGGTTCAGTTCAAAATCAACATGACCATCGGTCAGTTCATTGAAACCGGCGAAAAACTTCTGCTCGCAGCCCAGAAAGAAGGCGGCGACCGCATCGCTGCTGACAGCCAGAACTAAATTCGACCCAAAACAGAACCGCCCCTCGCTTAAAGCGAGGGGCGGTTCTGTTTTTCGGGCGTGGTGGTCAGTAAGCGTTGCCGCTGTCAGTGGGCGGGTTCATTATATAGTTCACGGCGGCGGCGGGAACCGGCAGGCCGTAGCCAACCATGTCGTCGATACCTTGATCGGCAATATCCTGAGCGGTCAGGCGCATTGCATTCAGAATGATTTCGGGGTCGGCGTCAGGCAGAATCTGGCGGGTCAGCAGATAAATACCGGCAAAGTGCGCAGCCGCCTGAAGGGTGCCACTGCCAAGACGGTAGTCTTTCGCATCGGTGGGGCCCATTACCGCCGAACCCGGTTCACAAAAATCAGGTTTGACGATTTTCTGACCTTCGAAAGTCACCGGACCCTGCCCGGAAAAGAGAGCGCGCTGTTTCCAGCGGTCGGAAGCAGCCACGGTAATGCAGCAGGGCAGAGCAGCCAGGCCGGTAATGCTGTTCGGATTATTGCCAGCGGCAATAATCGGAATGATGCCGGCGTTGCGGCAGGCAAAAAGTGCCCGGGCAACTGCGGCCGGCGCAGTACCGAAAAAATCGGTGCAGATAAGAATTGCATGCGGCGGCTCAGGCAGCTGCATCAGCCATTCAAGAGCCTCAAGAAAAGTATCGACCTTGGTCGGCTTTGCTGAAAGCACCGCAAGAGAAATATCGGCCTCGGGAGCGACGCCATGGAAACGGCCACCGTCAAAGCCGCCGAATATACCGAGCGGGTGCAGCAGATGCAGATCATTGACCGATCTTTGCGGAGCGGGCTGCTGAACTGGTGGCTTCAGGCCGAATTCCTGCACGGTTTTAACGCGGCCATTGAGAGCGGCATGGGCATAGGCATAATTCTGGGCGATAACGCCGAGGTGCATTCCCTGGCCGTTTACACCCATTTCTTTGAACCAGGCGAGGCCGCACTGTTCGTAATTCCAGGGCAAAGTAACGGATGGAGAAGCAACTTTGCGCGAAACTTCAACGGTTTTTACCGGCTGCATTTCAGCCGAAAGCTCTTCTACTGTCAGTTCAGGCGAACCGGCGAGCAGATCTTCGACCTGCGCATCAGAAAGATCGGCAATGACGCCACCGGCGACGGCCATGACGCGGGCAGAGGGCAACAACTGCTGCAGAGCGGCGGCGGCACTTTTTCCCTCAGAGAGAACTGCTTTAACCGATGATTCAGGAAGAAAATCAGTGTTTTCAGCAGTTCTGACGGGTCTGGAGTCAGCAATAAACCGGGGGCTGGCTGCCCCCGGCTGAACTGTATAGAGTGAGATTAGAAGAAGGAGTATGAACAGTTCCGGCAGATTAAGTTTTACCAGGACACTGTTGGATCTTTTCAGAAAAAGCCTCCGCGATTACTTGCCTTCGATACCGGTTACAACTTCTTCGCCTGTGGGTTCCTGCAGGATTTCATAGGTCTTACCGGTGAGTTCCCAGACGGCGTTGCTGTTGGACCATGAGGATGATTTGCTGCGCAAAAGTTCGAACCATACCTTATTTATTTCGAACTTTCTGTTGGTTTTCGTTACGATTGATTTTATTCTCTGGAAAGAAACATTGCAGACGATCATCGGAGTGCCGTTGACGTTCATGGTGAACTGTTCAGAAACCTTGAGGTTTTTGATGACGCCGCCGGTAACCATGCCGGAGAGAATGTTGAGAATATCGATCGATACGGTCAGGCTGACGTTCCAGGTGCTTGAAATGGACTGTTCTTCGTTAACCCAGGTTACGCCTTTGTATTCGCGATCGAGTTCGCGGCCTTTGCGATATTTGTAGCCGGGTTCTGAATAGCCATAGCCCGGGAAATATTCGCGGAACTTTTCTTCGGTAAGAAATTCGTCAGTTTTATGGGTAATTTCGAATTTGAGGTAGCCGAGAGTCGGGTAAAGAGCGTTGCGGGCGCCATCCGGCAATGATTTGTAGATGTCGCTGAGCATGTCGATCTGGCTATACTGGCTCTTTTTGATCGAGCGCATAACGCTTTTGCCAATTTCAACGCAGTTCTGGGTATGAACCTGAATGTGGGCATTCCAGGTTTTTTCGTTTTCTTCGCTCGGGTCGGCGACATACTGCAGAAACAGTTCCTGAACCTGCCAGTAGTCAGAAATGGCAGAAAAAATCTTCTGCTGCACGGGGTAAAGGTTATGGCCCGGGAGAACCCCGTCAAAAGCCATGGCCGGCACCGAGAAAAGGCCAACGAGAACAAGCAGAACCGCGAAAATCTTTTTGGTAAGCATTACTCTATACTCCTCCAATACTTCCTGTGTAAAACTTTATCGGGATTACAGTAGAAGTATAACCCTCTCTGTCGGAATCCTGCAACGATGCTGAAAGTAACAAATTGCCCGGGCGCGAAACGCCCTGAAAACAGGCATCACCGCAACCCCGTCGGGGCATGTGTCACAAATTTTATGCAGCTACTTAAAAACAACCATCCAGGGTACAGCCAGGCTGAGTTTTACCCCCCGGCCACCGTTGCGGGTTTTTCCGGTGGCGATGCGGGTTGACGGCGCAAGACTCTGCAGTAGTTTTTTCAGCCTCTGTACTGTGCTCTTGAATGCGCCCGTATCGAATTCGGGGTCGAAGTTTGTACCCCAGGCCGAGCGGTACATGGTGTCGATTTCGACCGGGTGCGGTTGGGCTATAAACAGCTGCAACAGTACACTGTGCGGAATCGAGCCGGCCTTGAGGGTTGCCCGGTTGCCTGAGTAACACAGCTGGCCAGCCGGAGCGTCAAAAATCAGGGTGCCGGCGGGCAGGCTTTTCTGCCAGGCAAGATACTCTTCGTGGTGCATAGTTCTGGTGTTATCGCGGCTCAGCAGCGTAAAGAATTCACCAGCTCTTGAACTGCCGGGCAGCAGTTCATTCACGAGCTGCTTCAGGCCTTTGAACTGGCCGAAAAGATGTTTCATCATTCCCGGCGGTGTGCGGGAAATATGAAACTTGAGATAATCGTTGGCTTCAGCCGAACCATGTTTTTTTAACCTTGCGGCAATGTGGGCCCAGAAGGGGTCATAACAGCCTGAGTCTTGAAATTTCTGCAGCTGCTGACCCAGGTCGAGCCAATTAACCGCGCCAGGAAAACACAAAGCGGTCATGATGTTCAGCTGAACGAACTGAATACGCTCACTGTCGGCACCAATGTTTTTGCGGGCCGCAAGCAGCATGTCACGACCCTCGGCTTCGCGACCCTGAAAAAGCATAACTGATGCGAGACCATACTGCAGATCGCCAATCTGTATTCCGGGAGCGTCACGATTCATCGCCTCGGCAAGCATTTTGCGGTATAGATTTTCGGCATCGTTCAGGCGCATATTATAAATGTGTGACATGGCGAGCAAAGTCTGACCAACATGACAGGCGCGCGGTTCGAGTCGGTTCTGCTGTTTGAGCATTTCGGCATTGTCGATCCAGGTCTTTGCCGCGGCGGTTTTACCGAGAATTTCACAGAGCCAGGCAAGCAACGAGTAAATTTCGTAGATGCCGCTGAGATTTTTCTTCTCTTCGCGCATAACCAGAACTTCGCGAAAAATCTTCATCGCCTTGAAAAATTGCCCGAGTTTGAGAAACAGCTTGCCCAGGCCCATACCTGTTACTGAGGCATTCCAGATGTTGCCCTGTGCCTTATAAAGACCATATGCCTGCGAAAGCTGCAGTCGGGCGCGCGTAAAATTGCCGGTGTCGAATTCAACAAGGCCGATATTGGCAAGAAACGATGGCAGCAGGGTCTTCATGCCGTGCCGACGGGCAAGGTGCAGCCCGGAATGGTAGTGCAGGCGGGCCGACTGCGGGTGCCCCCTTGAAAAATAGATGTTTCCGAGCGAGTTTTCGGTGCGCGCCAGCCATTCAAAGTCGTTCTGCAGAACGAAGGTTTCACGCGCCAGGAACAATTCTGCCAGTGCTTCATCATCACGGTTCAGCCGCTTGAGAACCAGTGAGGCGGCGTAGAAAATATGCCCCAGCGAGCTGTCGTGTGAATCCTCATACTGCAGCTTGGCTTCTTCAAGCAGGTTAAGCGATTCCTCGAAGCGTTCCTGGGCTGAATAGGTCTTTGAAATATCAATATAGGCGGTGTGCGAAAGCTTTATGCCACGGCTGAGATAATGCCCGGCGAAAAAGTTGATGATGGCGAAACGGCCGCCATAAAACAACTGTTGGCTGAGTTCTTCGAATCTTCTGATAACCTCGTCATCGAGGCCGGCCAGCGCCCCAAAGTAGATAGCCGCCTCGGCACGGCCCAGGTCATTTGAGTTAAGGCTGTTTCTGACCCATTCGGTAATTTCCGGCATTCTCAGGCTCAGCACGTCAGAACGACCGGTGATAAAGCTGACGAGCATTCTCGGAATAAGCGGCGGGAAATCAGGCCGTTCGATCGCATTGAGACCGTTGTTGAGAAGCCATTCGAGTTTTTCGCTGCTGAGATTGCGGAAAATTTCTATGAAATAATTTTCGATAATCGCTTTGATCCTGGGTTCTGGCGACTGCCGTATAAAAATCATGCCGCTGGCCGCCTGCTTTTCGCAGAATTCCGGCAGATGGCGCAGTTCCATCCAGAGGCGGGTTTCGCGGTCAACATCGTCGGGTGGCAGGGCGGGGGGCTGCAGCAGCAGAGCGGCCGGCAGGCGGCAGTTAAAAAGGCCGTTCCAGATCAGATTTTCTTCTTCGGCGGGGTCGAGCTTGATCGGTGTGCGCTTGAACAGCTTCAGAGGCAGCTCTGAGTAAACCGCGCGGCCGCTCCATGCCAGATATAGAGACACCCTTTTGAGCACGCTGTCTGAAGTCTGTCTGGCGATACTCAGCAGGGTTCTGATATTGTATGAGACACTGCAGAAAAGCCTGGCAACTTCGGCAACCGGCGGGGCATACGAACAGTCTTTCGTCAGGTCGACGAGTGTTTTTTCAATCGTTGAAACCCGCAGGTGTTTTCCGAGAAAGGCGATGTTCTGGGTAAATGAGTTCTCTTCGGTGCCGTGAAAAACAAACACCAGCTCAAATTTGCCGATAACCCGGTTGCGCCGGCGCCGGTCGGCAACAATTGTCAGCGTCGCCGGTGGCTCAGGCTGCAGACCCAGCAGATACAGGGCCGTCTGATGCGAAAAGTATTCACCATCGCCCTCAGTCAGGCCCTCAAGCTGCTCGATTATTGCGGCAAAATTCTGCTGACCGCTCAAAACAACTCCGTCAGTCATTGATAATCTGCCTGCCCACAGGCCGCCAACACCATTATATCAGATGTCGGCGGCCTGATGGGCCGCTGAGTGAATTCAAACAAGGGTCTTGACGTGCTTCTCGACCGTTTCAGAGTCGGGGGCAACTGGCTGCGGCAGAGTGCAAACCGAAATTGCCGATTCGATGTCTTTGAGGCCGTTGCCGGTGATCAGCACGACAACTTTTTCGTCGGCTTTGATGTTGCCGATAACTGCATGTTTTTTGAACCCGGCAAAAGCTGTAACGCCGGCAGGCTCACCAAATACCCCGGTTGCGCGTGGCATTTCGAGCAGTGCAGATTTGATTTCGTCATCGGTAACCGAGATGCAGTCACCGTTCGATTCTTTGAGGGCACGCATCGCCTTGAGACGATTGCGCGGAATACCGACCGCGATTGAATCAGCAATCGTGTTGCCCTGCTGAGCAACGAATTCACCAGTTTTCATGGCCACTTCAACCGGATTGCAACCAGCGGCCTGAACGCCGATAATGCGCGGCAGGCGATCTGAAAGCCCCAGCTGCATCAGGTCGTAGAAGCCTTTGTAAATACCGGAAGTAATGCAGCCGTCGCCGATCGACACATAGACCCGATCAGGCACTTCGAAACCCATCTGTTCCCAGATTTCGTAGGCGACAGTCTTTTTGCCTTCGACAAGAAATGGGTTGTAGGCGCAGTTGCGATTGTAAAAGCCAAATTTTTTCGTGATTTCGACCGACAATTCAAAGGCACGGTCGTAGCTGTCATCGACGATGACGGTTTTGGCGCCGTAAACCAGCAGCTGGGTAACTTTAGCTTTGGGGGCACGTTTTGGCACAAAAATAACGGTTTTCAGACCGGCCGAGGCTGCAAAACCGGCAAGAGAACTGGCGGCGTTACCGGTTGAAGCGGCGCAGATCGTAGTCGCGCCGGCTTCTCTGGCCTTGGCGACCCCGACGGCACTGGCGCGGTCTTTGAGCGAAGCGGTCGGATTGCGACCGTCATCTTTGATATAAACATTGTTGAGGCCCAGTTGCTTCTCGACGGCAGAAGCGCGATAAAGCGGTGTCCAGCCGACCTGCAGCGGGGCGATCTGGGTGCTGTCGGCAACCGGCAGCATTTTGCGGTAACGCCACAGTGAGTAATTCTTCGAAGCGGCGATTTCTTCGCGGCTGATTTTGATCGATTTATAGTCGTAAACCACATCGAGAATACCATCGATGCCGCAGACATCGCAAACATAGCGATCGGGCGCATCCGGAAACTCTTTACCACATGCCATGCACTTTAACAGCTGAACTTTCATTCCGTGACTCCTTGAAATTTTATGCTGTGATTATAACTCTACCGGTCCGTTTAAGCCAAATCAATTAAAACTTTGCAATACCGCAAACAAAACGGCAATTCTCGGCGAGTTGTAAAACATCGTCCAATAGGAATTTTTATTCAACAGGATATCTTTGCAGAGTGGCAGCTTCGGCCTATCAGCCGGGTTGCTTTTTCTTCAGCGATTCGCTTCGCTCAGCAGAACCGCTCTATCCTGCGCGGTTCTGCATAAGCACATCCTGTGCAAAACAAGCTTCCGAAAAAGCAATCCCGTCTTCTCGCCTCGCAATTTTTATATTGAAATATATAATTTTAAACGAGCATCCCTGAGGGCAAAATCTGCCTGTTTGCATTTGGCGGGGGTGGGGTTATAATGTGCGGGTGTTGAGGTATTCTATTTAACTTAAGGAATTAAAAATGAAAGCTCGTATTTTAACCGCTGCTCTTTTTTGTGGCCTGCTTTTCGCAAACGCCCAGGCTGGTTTTGCTGCCGATCCCGAAGCCATTGACCTTGCGAAACTTCGCCAGGAAATGATGCAGAACCCGGGCCCGGTCATCGAATTCATGCAGACCAATCTGAACCCGCTTCAGGAAAAAATAAAAAAAGCCGGCGAAGAAGGCAAGCTGCGCGGCCCCGAAGATATGAAAAACCTGCTGGCTGAAGATGCCAAAGCCATCTTTACCAAAGCAACCGATTTCAGAAAAACCCTGACCGAACCCGAATATCGTCTCAAGCTCGATGCTGAACTGGTTCAGCTTGGCGCTGCCGCCGGTCTCATAGACGAAGTGGTTGCCGTGCTCAGCAACTGGCAAGCCGGAGAAGTCAAAGAGGGTCTCGTGGTTTCTGCCGCTCAACTGCTGCAGCAGAACAAAACCGAAATGACCCCGGCCTTCGACGAAATTCTCAAAGAAGCCGCCAAATCAAAAGACGAAAAGATTGCCGGGTTTGCCGGCCGCATGCTCGACCCGTTTTTCCGCAACCCTGTTGGCAAGCCGTTTCCAGCAATGCCCGCCGGCAAAAAGACCACTGACGACAAAGACCTGACTCTTGAACGCTTCAAGGGAAAAGTGCTGCTGGTTGATTTCTGGGCCACCTGGTGCCCGCCGTGCCGCGCTGAAGTTCCTTCAATCGTAAAGGCCTACAAAGAATACAAAGACAAGGGCTTCGAAATTCTTGGTATCTCTTTCGACCAGGACAAAGCCGAATTCGAAAAATACATCAAAGAAAACGAAATGCCCTGGCCGCAGTATTTTGACGGCAAAGGCTGGGAAAACGAAGTTGGCCCGACCTATGGCATTCAGTCGATTCCCACCATGTATCTTCTCGATGGCGAAGGTAAAGTAGTTACCACCGACCTGCGCGAAGGCAAACTCGAAGAAGAACTCAAAAAGCTTCTCAAATAATTTGTATTGAGCGAACAGGGCAGGGGAGCCAGCCGGCAAACCTGCCCTGTTTTTATCCCCGGCCAGTAGTCAAAGCGTAGAATGATTCCTGTAAAATTAAAATCTGGTTTACCGGTTCGTCGGCCCGGTCTATCAGTCAAAGCTGATTTTAAACCCTTTTTCATCTAGTTATCGCTCAGCCGAACCGCTCTATCCTGCGCGGTTCTGCATAAGCACATCCTGTGCAAAACAAGCTTACGAAAAAGCAATCCCGACTTCTCCCCGTGCCTTACCCATACAAAAACCGGCTTTATTTATGCAACTTTCAATAATATCCGGGGTATAAGTGCAGAAACGACGAACAAACTGCAGATACAAGTTCAACAAAACAGTTAAATGGAATATCTTTCAGAATTTGGGCATATCGGTCTTTTTATCGCGGCTTTTCTGGCGGCGACGGTTTTGCCTTTGAGCTCAGAAATTGTTTTGAGTGCCTTACTGCTGAACGGCCTGCCGCCGGTTACGCTGGTAATCACGGCAACCACCGGCAACGTGCTGGGCTCGCTCACCAACTATGGCCTGGGTTTCTGGGCCAACCGGCATGTTATCAAAAAATGGTCAGGCATGTCAGACGATGATTTCGCGAAGGCAGAGCAGCGCTTCTCCAGATATGGTCTAATATCGCTGTTTTTTGCCTGGGTTCCGGTAATCGGCGATCCGTTAACCATTGTAGCCGGCATTTTACGGGTTCAGCTGCGCTGGTTCCTCATACTGGTCACCGCCGGCAAACTTCTTCGCTACCTCGCAATCACCATGATGACCCTGAAAGTATGACACAGACTTATATGAAAGAGAAATGAAAGTTGACAAGTATTACGTGGTTGGTTAGCCTGTTAACAGTTGATCAGGCCTTATACAACAATTTGAGCGCTCGTGGGAGGAGCAGATGAAGCAGAAACTTGTTATCACATTCGACGAGAAGACTACAGAAAAGTATCTTGAGCTGGCCAGTGGCAAGACATCCGGCGAAGTGGATGCCGAGTGCTGCCCGTCCGGAGTTTCGCTTAAAATCGACATTGGTGGCCCATGGGGCTGTTCTGCTTCTTTTATTTCCGGCAACCGCAATATCAACATCGGCGATGTAGATGTTGATTTAATAGGGGTTCGCTGACTGTGTTCGATTTTATTGGCGACATTCACGGTCATGCCGATGAGCTTGAAGCCCTGCTGAAGAAGCTTGGTTACAGGATATCTGGTGGCATTTACCATCATGCTGAACGAAAAGCATTTTTTGCCGGAGACTTCATTGATCGCGGGCCAAAAATTCGCGAGGCTCTGCGAATCGTCAGATCAATGGTCGACAGCGGTAATGCTCTCTCTGTCATGGGAAACCATGAATATAACGCCATCTGTTATAACATCCCGACAGGCAACGGCAGTTTTTTGCGGGAACGTTCCGACAAAAACACCAGTCAGCATAAAGAAACATTGCGGCAGTTTGACAGCCACAGAGCGGAATACGAAGACTACCTGCAATGGTTCAGAACGTTGCCTTTATTTTATGATGCGGAACATTTCAGGGTTGTGCACGCCTGCTGGGACACAGCTCATATTTCTGCAATTACCGCAAAGTTGCAAAGTAACTGGTCAGAAAAAGCTCTTGCCGATGAATTTTTCCTTGAAGCTTCTGATAAGACCAGTCGATTTCACGATGTCATCGAAGAAACTCTCAAGGGCAAGGAAAGTCGCCTGCCGGAAGGTCGGTTTATAGTCGATAAAGACGGGCACAAACGTCGGGAAATAAGAACCCGATGGTGGCTGAACACTTCAAACCAGACATGGCAAGATTTCAGCTTTCACAAATATTCTGAGCTGCCTGAAGGCCCAGTTGAAAAATCTGAAAACTCATCCTGTTACCCCGATGGTGAAAAGCCGGTTTTTTTCGGTCACTATTGGTGTGAAGGACTGCCTCTGGTTTTCAAAGAAAATATCTGCTGCCTGGATTACAGCGTCGCAAAGCAGGGGCGATTGGTTGCCTACAGGTTCAATGGAGAAAAGTTACTCAATAACGACAACTTTGTTTTTGTTGACGCCTTTTAAAAGGCCCGATAGAGCCAGACAGCACTGCTACCGCCCGCTATTTAGCCAGCCAGATAGGGGGCCTGTTCGACAATCTTTTAAGATACATCAGAATCCTGTTTTGTCTCGACCGATGTCAGGACAACCCCCAGGTCAGATTGCCCACATTCTGTGCCTGGCGGTTCTTTCATACACAAGAATCTGGGATCGTCGGGATTTTCAGGCTTTTCCAGCAAAAGCGACGGCTTTGCCGGTCTTTTCGGGCAATGGCGACAATCCGGGTCCTGGCATGGCTTTT
>DAOQWI010000069.1:0-15754 GCA_035342015.1 Candidatus Ozemibacteraceae bacterium
GCTCAGAAGATGAACTGAGACTGGTTGCCCGCGATCTGATCAACACTTTTCGCAAGAAGATCGAAGAAACCGGCACCCGCCTCCTCAAGGGCAAGATTGCCGAAGGCCTTAACGATAAAGAAATCATCAGAACCGCCATTACCGAACTTCTCAAAAATCAGCAGTCCGGCCAGAAATGGGAGATTACTCTGGGCGCAAAAATCGCAAAGCCTCTTGCCGAAGCTGTGGCTGCCGTTTTTCGTGAAAATGGCGCCGCTGTGCAGCTGACCGGCGAAATGGCCAAAGCCGGTTTTGAAATGCGCGCCGCCGGTGGCAACGAAGTATTCGAAGTAACCGAAGAATCGGTTACCGAGACCTTCAGAAAGCTTCTTTCACCTGAACTTAAAAAGCTGCTCGAAGCCTGAGCAAAGGCGGAAACCGTGTCAGAAAACCTGTTTTATCTGCTAACTGTGCTTCCTGCCCTGCCGGCTAACGCCGGTGACCCGGTTCAGGTCGACGATGCCCTCGCCAGGATTCGCGAAGAATCCGACAGTCGGCTTCTTTATCTCGCCGATTTGCTCGAAGTCGAATCTGAAATAGAGCGCTGCGCCCTGCAGTTTTTTGTCATGGGCGGCCGCGATTTCCAGCCGCGCCTCTCCGAACGTCTGCCCGAAAGCTTTGTCGAAACCTTCATGAGCTTTTATAACAGTCGCGAAGCAGAATGGCTGACCAGTGTTTATGCCGCCTGGTTCGATCTGATGATCGATACCGGCCGTCGCACCGGCTCAAAACTTCTGTGCCACTGGGCCTGCTGGGAATACTCGCTGCGCACCCTTTTGCGTATCGAGAGAATGAAAGCTGCCGGCCGTTCCGGGGCTGACCTTGACAACGCCCTGCCTGCTTTCATGAAGGATTTTTCTGAATACCCCGATCATGCACCGCTGGTCGAATCATGGAAATCGTTTTCGGAGCCTCTGAAGGCCGAAAAATTCCTTGACCAGGCCCGCATCGAATACCTGCGCAAAGCCGCGACCCAGTTCAGCTTCTCATTCGATGAACTGATCGCCTACATGCTTGAACTGCGCATTCATAACCGCTACGCACGTCTCAACCCCGACAGGGGTCGCAAAATACTCGAGGAGGTAACTACGCTGTGAGTTCAACCGGTCGAATAGTCACTGTTTACGGCAATATGGTTACAGCAGAAGTTGAAGGCACCGTTCGACAGAACGCGGTTGCTTATTGTCAGCGCTCTGATGGTGTCAGACTGATGTCTGAAATCATCAGAATCAGAGGAAAACTCGCTGACATGCAGGTTTTTGAACTGACCCGCGGTCTCAAGGTTGGCGATCCCGTCGAAATTACCGAAGAGCTGCTCTCGCTCGAACTCGGGCCCGGTCTGATCGGCATGGTTTATGACGGTCTGCAGAACCCGCTCCCGGAAATGGCCGCGCAGGTCGGCAAATTTCTCGAACCTGGTCATTATCTCAAGGCTCTCGATCGCAAGCGCGACTGGGATTTTAATCCGCTCGTCGCAGTCGGTGCCGTGGTTACCGCCGCCGAAAACCTCGGCAAAGTTAAAGAAAATATTTTTGACCATTTCATCATGGCCCCGTTTACCCTCAACGGCGAATGGAAAGTCAAAAGCATCGCTCCCGCCGGCAAATACAAAGTTGACAAAGAAATTGCCGTTCTTGAAAAAGATGGTCAGACTGTCTCTGTTAACATGATTCAGCGCTGGCCGGTGCGTATCCCGCTCGGTATCTACCGCGAACGCCTGCTGCCGACCCAGACCATGGTCACCAAGCAGCGCATTATCGACACCTTCTTCCCGATCATGCTCGGTGGTACCTATTGTATTCCAGGCCCGTTCGGCGCCGGTAAAACAGTTCTGCAGCAGATCACCAGCCGCCACGCCGAAATCGACCTGGTTATCGTGGCTGCCTGCGGCGAACGCGCCGGTGAAGTTGTCGAAACTCTGCGCGAATTTCCGCATCTTAAAGACCCGCGTACCGGCAAAACCCTGATCGAAAGAACGATCATTATCTGCAATACTTCGAGTATGCCGGTTGCCGCCAGAGAATCATCGGTTTATACCGCAATCACCCTCGGCGAATACTATCGTCAGGTTGGTCTCAATGTTCTGTTGCTTGCCGACTCGACATCACGCTGGGCACAGGCACTGCGCGAAATGAGCGGCCGCCTCGAAGAAATCCCAGGTGAAGAAGCTTTCCCGGCCTATCTCGAAAGCTCGATCGCCCGTTTCTATGAACGCGGTGGTATCGTAGAACTCAAAGACGGCCGCAAGGCGTCTCTCACGGTCGGCGGCACTGTCAGCCCGGCCGGCGGTAACTTCGAAGAACCTGTCACCCAGGGTACTCTCAAAGTTGTCGGCGCTTTTCTCGGCCTGTCATACGCCAGATCATACGCTCGCCGTTTCCCGGCCATCGACCCGCTCGAATCCTGGTCGAAATACGCCGGCGTCATTTCGCACGAAAAAGTCGCCTGGGCCCACGGTTTTCTCAAACGCGGCAAAAGCATCTACGAAATGATGCAGGTTGTCGGTGAAGAAGGCACCTCAATCGACGATTTCATCATCTATCTCAAATCAGAATTTCTCGATAACGTTTACCTGCAGCAGAACTCATTCGACGAAGTCGATGCCGCCTGCCCGGTTGACCGGCAGCAGCACCTGTTTGAAATGGTAACCAACGTTCTGAAGCATAAATTCGAAATCACTGACAAGGCCCGGGCCCGCGACCTGTTCTTCACTCTCACCGAACAGTTCCGCGACTGGAACTACTCACCCTGGCAGAGCGACCAGATGAAAACTGCCGAAACTGCCATCAAGGCAACTATGAGCAGCAAGGAGGCGGCACATGCGTAAGTTTTACACCAAGATTGACAACATTGCCGGTAACGTCGCTACTCTCAAGGCTACCGGAGTCGGCTATGAAGAGCTCGCCCTCGTAGAAGGCAGCTGGGGCAAGTCTCTCGCTCAGGTAATCAGAGTCAACGGTGACAACGTCTCTCTGCAGGTTTTCGCCGGCACCCGCGGCGTTTCTACCGGCGACCGCGTTTCTTTCACCGGCAACTCGATGCGTTTCAGCTTCTCTGACGACCTCTTTGGTCGCGTTTTCTCCGGCGGCGGCGAAGCCCGAGACAACCGCGGTGAACTGACCGACAACCTCATCGAAGTTGGTGGTCCGGCAGTTAACCCGGCGATCCGCCTGATGCCGCATCGCATGATTCCGACCAATATTCCGATGATCGATGTCTTCAACACCCTTGTCGAAGGGCAGAAACTGCCGATTTTCTCGATTCCGGGCGAGCCTTATAACGAACTGCTGGCACGTATTGCCCTGCAGGCCGAAGCCGACGTTATCATCTTCGGTGGTATGGGCCTCAAATACGATGAATACCTGTTCTTCAAGAACCGTCTCGAAGAAGGCGGCGCGATGAACCGTTCGATCATGTTTATCCACACCGCGTCAGATCCGGTTGTTGAATGTCTGCAGACCCCCGATATCGCTCTGACCGTGGCAGAACAGTTTGCCATCAAGGGCAAAAGGGTTCTAGTTCTGCTGACCGACATGACCAACTTCGCCAACGCGCTGAAAGAAATCTCGATCACCATGGAACAGATTCCTTCTAACCGTGGTTACCCCGGCGATCTCTACTCTCAGCTCGCCTCACGCTACGAAAAGGCCGTCGTTTTCGAAGAAGGTGGCTCGATCACGCTGATGGCAGTTACGACGATGCCCGGCGACGACGTCACTCACCCGGTTCCTGACAATACCGGTTACATTACCGAAGGCCAGTTCTACCTCAAGGGCGGCGTAATCGATCCGTTCGGTTCACTGTCGCGCCTCAAACAGCAGGTTAACGGCAAAACCCGCGACGACCACCGCGCCATCATGGACGGCTGTATTCAGCTCTACGCCAAATGCCGCGAAACCCGCGAAAAGCGCGCCATGGGCTTCGAAATGTCAGACTGGGACAACAAACTCCTCAAATACGGCGAAAGCTTTGAAAAGCAGATCATGAGCTTTTCTGCCAACGTCGGTCTCTTCGATGCCCTGCAGCAGTGCTGGAACATTCTCGCCGAACACTTCGAACCCCGCGAAACTGGTATCAGATCGAACCTCTGCGACCAGTTCTGGCCCAAAAAATAATCGTGAGGCTTTATGGCTGAAAAAATCAAGAAAACCAGACCGGAACTGCTGCGACAACGCCGCCAGCTGGCGATGTTTCAGCGCTTTCTCCCGACTCTGGTGCTCAAGAAACAGCAGATTCAGTCTGAGATCCTTAAAGTCAGAGCCGAGCGAGAACGCCTCGACCGGCAGATGGCTGACAAGATCAGGCTGAGCGATGGCTGGGCTACTCTGTTCAGTGAATCTTTGCCTGGGCCGGTTACCAGACTGGTCAAGGTTAAGAATATTCAGCGCGGCATTCGCAATGTCGCCGGCATAAAACTGCCGATCGTTGCCGGCGTTGAATACGAGATCAGTGATTTTTCGCGGTTGAGCACGCCCCCGTGGGTCGATGCCGGTCTTGAATTTCTCAAAGAACTTCTCGAACTGCGCGAAAAAGTCAAGGTTCTGCACGAACAGGAAGAGCTGCTGCACCAGGAATTACGCAAGGTCACCCAGAGGGTTAACCTCTTCGAAAAAGTTAAAATCCCGCAGGCCAAAGACAACATCAGACTTATCAGAGTTTCTCTGGCCGAAGAACAGACTGCCGCTGTCGGTCGCTCAAAGATCGCCAAAGGCAAGTCTGCCGGCTGATAAGGAGAATTTATGATCAGTAAAATGAAGAAACTTCTCCTGGCCGCCAGAACCGCAGAACGGGAAAAGGTTCTCGAAATTCTGCGGCTTGCCGAGATCGTTCACATCGAACCGGCCGCGCCTGAACAGGTCAAGGTCCCCGGAAAAATCAGCGAAGCGATCGACAACTGCTTCAAGGCAATCAATATTCTTTCGCAGATCAACCCGGTCGGCACGGGCGAGCGGCTTGCAACCCCGGGTACTCCTACCCGGCTCGTCGAAGAGACGCTGACCAATGATCGCGCCATTCACGAGCAGAAAGAAAAGATCGCCGCCCTGAAGCGTGAACTTGAAGAAGTTCTGCCATGGGGCGATCTTGGTCTCGAAGACCTGGCCTGGCTCAAGAACGAAGGTCTCAGGATTGTCTTTCTCAAAGGACCGGTCAGCGACGCAGAAACCATTTCTGCCGAACTCGTCTCTCTGATAAACGAAATCGATGGCAATGGCATTTATGCAGCCGCTTCGCGTCAGGCAATTCCAGTGCCCGAAAAATTCGTCGAGGTCGCTCTGCCGACACACGAGGCCAGCGAACTGCAGGAAAGCATTCAGGCCTGCCAGCGAGCCATAGATGAACACCATCAGGCCCTTGAATGCCTGCTGCTGCGCCGCGAAGATATCGAAAAGCACTATGTTAAGCTGTTGAACCGCAGGCGCTTTGCCGAAGTCGAATCAGGCGTTCACACCGAAGACGAAATCTTTGTGCTGACCGGCTGGTGCCCCGAAAAGAGTGTGTCTGAACTTGAAAAGGCCTTTGAAGAGGCTGAAATCAGCGTTGGTATGAGTTTCGAAGACCCCGGCGAAGAAGATGTTCCGCCGACCAGTCTCGATAATCCACCGGCTATACAGAGTATCCAACCTCTGTTTGATTTTATGGGGCTCACTCCAAGCTATAACGAGCCCGATACCAGCGGTCTCTTTCTTTCTATGCTGGCGGTTTTCGCTTCATTTCTTGTTGCCGACGCCGGCTATGGTTTCCTGGTATTCATTCCGCTCGCCTTAGCTTACAAACCTCTTGTCCGACGCGGCGCCGACGCAGGGTTTCTGCGACTGGGCCTGCTTCTTTTCGGTGCTACTGCTGTTTATGGTCTGCTGACCAATGCCTGGTTCGGCGAAACCTGGTTCCTTTTCGATTCATACCGCTTCGATCCGGGCAGCAAAGATGGTGCCCGCCTGTTGCAGGGTCTGTGCTTCTTCATTGGTGTAATGCACCTGACTCTGGCGCATTTCATGAAGATCAGGCGCCGGCCGGTTAACCTGTCGACAGTGGGCGAAGTTGGCTGGGTACTTTTTCTCTGGGCCATGTACGGTCTGATCTGCAACCTGATTCTCGGCGCTGGCTTCGTCATGCCGGGTGACTGGACAGTTCCGCTGTTCAAGATCTCTCTGCCGCTGATTCTGCTGTTCACCGACCCGTCATGGAATATTTTCAAAAGTATTCTGGCTGGTCTTGGCGCAATTATGCAGAATGCTTCAGGAGCTTTTTCGGATATTCTCAGCTATATTCGTCTGTGGGCGGTCGGTCTGGCAGGTGGCCAGATGGCTCTTGCCTTCAATAAAATCGCCGGTATGCTTCCGCCAGAGCCTGTTTACTGGCTGATCAAGCTGCCGGTACTGGTGCTTGGCCACGCTGCCAACATTGTTCTTGGCATTATCAGTATTCTCGCGCACGGGGTGCGTCTGAATCTGCTCGAATTCTCGAATCATCTTGAACTCGACTGGGCCGGGCGCCGTTACGATCCTTTCAAGGAAATCAGGTAAATTTTACAAGGAGCTAAAATATGCTGTCACTGATGTCTCTTCTTGGTAAGCTTTCTCTCGGTCTGATTATGGGCTTTGGCGGTCTGGGAAGCAGTCTCGGTATCGGTTCAGCCGGTACTGCCGCAGCCGGTGGCTGGGCAAAAGAAGGTAAAGAAGGCAAACCGCTTTCTGGTAAATTTGTTGGTCTCGTTGGCATGCCAGTTTCTCAGACGCTTTACTGTCTGATTCTTTTCATCCTGATGGAACCTTTTGCACGTGTTCCCGAAAATGGTCCGGTTCTTTTTGGTATTGCCATCGGCGTCGGTCTCTGCGAACTGTTTTCTGCTTACATGCAGGGTGTTATCGGCGGCGCCGGCGTCAGATGTCTCGTTGACAACGGCGGCAAGGGTTTCGGTAATATCGTCGTTGCCATGGGCGTTGCTGAATCAGTAGGCCTGTTTGCTCTGGTTACCGGCATTCTGATTCTCAACTCAAGCGTTATGATCAAGGTTGCTGAAACAGCCGCTGCTGTCGCACCCTGATTCTGTTTTGCGTTGACTGACAAGCGCAGAAACAGGCATCAGCCGTTGCGCTTATCGATAAAAACTGGCGCCCGCTTTTTCAGGCGGGCGCCAGTTTTTTTGCTTTCTCAGGCCTCTTCCTGGGGAATGTGTTTTTCCAGGGCTTTCAGCCAGGCGAGGAAGTCTTCTGCTTCTGCACCTATCAGATTGCTGAGTTCTACCGCATCTCTTCCTGAGAAGTTTTTCAGGGCGTATTCAGAAAGAATGCTCAACATGCCGGCAAAACTGAATAATTCAACCAGACGATGATACAGGGCCTGATAGCGCTTTGCCCTTGCTTTGGTTTCTTCGCTGCTTTCATTGCGGCGCTTCCAGACCCTTTCACCGAGAGACGGTTTGTTGAGAAACAGCAGCCGCAGACAAGTCTTGCCTCTGGGGGCTCTGGCCCAGATGTAAAGAATGTCGAGCATCGCGGTAAGCCGCTCGTTGCGCTCTTCTGAATAAAGCCTTGGCAGAATTTCGGTAAGGTCACGCTTTCTCAGTATAAAGCGCTGACTGAATTTTGCACCGCCCTCGATGAAGCCGGCGACCACATCTGACCAGAATTTGGCCTGAACGATGCTGGGAGCGCCAATCAGATTACCTGCTGGCGCAAAGACCGCAGCGACGGGCCATGAAAGAACCGATCGGAAAAAGTTTGCCTTGATAACGCTGCGGTCAAAGTTGCGCAGGCGGTTATGCGTGGAAATATAAATACCGTTGGCAATACAGATGAAGAAAAATTTACTGCTTTCGTAGAGCATGCCGGTTTTCATATATGGCCACAGCAGATCGAAGTTGTTCTTGACCAGACCCATGACCGGCACGCTGAATCCTGTCCAGAGAAGTGACTGGTAGGCGTTGTCAAAGTTGACGTTGTGCAGGCTCCATCTTTTAAAATCTGTTCCCGAAGAGGCGATCAGATCGACGAGAATGTTGCGGTTAAAGGTTATAATAAACCAGATGGCCGCAAAAACTGCTCCAAGAAACAGGTTGGCTTCGAACTGAAAATTCATCATCCAGTAAAGAGCTACCGAAAACCCGGTGAAAAGGCGCAGCATGTTTTTCAGGCCGGGATTGAGATATTTCCAGAAGCGCCAGAAGCTTATCAGTTCGATCTCTTTCTCGTCGCCAACTTTGTTGGGTAAAGGCGGCAACTGTTTGCCCATGCAGACGATCATCTCGTTGTCGCTTTCTTCATGGGGCAGTTCTTTTGCCCATCTGCCATGATTTATAATGAGGCTGCCAATGGGTTTGGGGATGACAAAATGTTTTTCAAGAAATTTCTCTTTAACGGCGGGCGAAATCATCGAGGATCTGATGAATCCCATGCCCGGGATCATCTTGTTCCTGCCACTTGAATCGCTGCCGCATGTCGGAACAATCGGTCTGGCAGCGGCAATTCTGCATGCTTCTTCTATCTGTTCGCGTGAAACGCCGGTAATGTCCTGCTGTTCAAGGAACTCGACCAGGGCTTCTGCCGGCTGATTGTTCAGCAGAAAAATGAACTTGTTGAATACAATCAGATCGGTCGGGTTTCTGGTGGCACTTTCTCGAAGGTTCATCGTCTCGATATGCGTGATGTATTGGGCAAACTCGATTATGTGGCGAATTGCCTTTTTCAGGCCGATACTGTTGGGGTGGATCATGACCAGCTTCCCGGGAAGGTCGCTTAGAGTTTCCAGAAGAGGCAATTCTGAGGAAAAAAAGCTGTCATAATCTACTGAACTGCGCGAAGCCAGATATTTAGAGGCCAGTTCAGCGCGTGAGAGATGGGTGTATGTCTGCCGGCATTCATGGTAGCGCGCATGCACAGCATCCAGTTCCCATTGACTGAAAGTTCCCTGGCGGAAACGTTTCTTTGCCGCCATGACCTGCGTTTTAAAAAACAGAACCCGGTTTAAAAACGTCTTTTTGAACCTCTCAAACAGCAATTCGCTTAAATGTTCCCTTGAAGGCTGGCCGTAAGCGACTATTTTGCTTATCTCAGGTTCGGTAAGTGGTTCAAACCAGCATGGGCTGTCGCTGGCGAAGTCTTCATTCAACTTCGGGAGATGAATCTCGTTAAACTGCTTCATAACAGAAACTATCGAATGGTAGCGATTTTCGATGTTTTTGTGCAGACCGTTCTTGAAGGGTGCAAGCTCAATCTCGTGTTCTTTTAAAAACGAAGAGAAGTCGCGGCTGCGTCTGAAAGTTGGTGGAATGTATATATAATGGCGACGACCGCCCGCCTGCCCGACGCTGAACTCAATGCCGATGTCCACGGAAATTCCGAGAATTTCACCGGCGGTGATTGCCTCGCTGATCATGTTTTCTTCATCAAAGTTGTTGTATAGCAGGGTAATTCGTGAGAGGCCTTTTACAAATGCATCGATGAGGACACGCGTCGGAGTTTTTCTGCCTTCGGTAAGACAGTCGTGAACATGGTCGTCCCAGCCGAGCTCGAAATTTTTGAGAGGTTTGCCTTCTTCAGGTATTTCAATGAGGCCATGGTCTTTGAGAAAGCCTCTGATGACGGCTTCATTTCCGAATGACGCTTTGCCGAAGTCGGCAACGCATTCCATCTGTCGCCGCCGGTCGCCATAAGCCTTGATAGCTTCCTTTATCAGATAAATCTGGACTCTGGCCGTGTTGATGGGCATGTTTACGGTTTTTGCATGCATTGACTGTTTCATCAGGGTGCGCAGGGCCTGAAGACGGTTTTCTGAATTTTCCGGGCTGTAAAGCCGGGTGATGATTACGTAAGCTTCGGCCATGCTCAGACGGCGCCTTACAAACTCGCGGCAGAAACCTCCTGGATGCGAGGCAAAATGTTGTCTCAGCTTGATTGGAGGTTCTTCAAGCGTGTGATTCAGCTGATCAACGATGTTGCTGATTTCACTGTTGAAGCTAACCCAGTTGATAAGGTCGCTGACAAAGGTTTTTCCTGCTTCGGCAATAAGATGCGTTTTAAACAATTTTTCAAGTCCTGAGTTATCTGACGAACGAAAAAACTGTTGCCCGGTAAAGCAAGGCAACAGTTGTTCTTGTAAACACGATTATAGATTCGCCCGAAACGGTTTGCAACAATTTCATTTATAATCTACTGACCACTGTTGCTTTTTCGTGGTCAGTACATACAGTCACTGTTTCACACATGAAAATATAGCCTCTCTTTTCAGGCTGTGATATACTTTTAAAAAAAATGCTGATTTTCAGGAGTGCTGACAAATGGGCCGACTTTTTGGTACCGATGGCGTTAGAGGCCTGGCTAACCGTTTCCCCCTCGATGGTAATACCGCATATCGCATAGCTCAACTTGCCACCCGGCAATTGCTGCTCAACCATAAAAAACAGGGGCGCCCTGTTTTTATCGCCAAAGATACCCGGCGTTCGGGCGACCTGCTCGAGCATGCCGTGGCGGCCGGTGTTGCATCTATGGGTGCCGAAGCCAGACTGCTTGGCGTTGTACCGACTCCGGCCGTGGCGTTTATTACCCGCGAACTTCAGGGAATGGGCGGCGTCATGATCAGTGCTTCGCATAACCCGTTTGCCGATAACGGCATCAAAATTTTCGGTGCCGATGGCTATAAAATCAGCGATAATATCGAAGAAGCCATTGAAAAAGATCTGATCGCCAACAATCGTATCGATATGCCCACCGGCGCCGATGTCGGTACAATCAACAACGACGATGCCTCAATCAGTTTCTGGATCAACAACCTCGCCCGCGTGGCCGGCGAAAACGTTGGTGCCAGAAAGCTTAAAATTGCCCTCGACTGTGCCAATGGCGCAATTGCCCGCTGGGCCCCGAAGTTCTTTTCTGACCTCGGTTACAGCGTTGACGCCATCGGTGTTAACCCTGATGGCATCAACATCAACGAAAAAGTGGGTTCGACTCACATCAACGCCATACTTGAAGTGGTCAAAAAGGAGCACTTCGATGTCGGATTTTCATTCGACGGTGATGCAGACCGTGTCATTGCTGTTTCTGGTGATGGCGACATCATCGATGGCGATTTCATTCTCGCAATTACTGCCAAATATCTCAAAGACCGTGAAAAATTGCCGGGTAACGCTCTGGTAACAACTGTTATGGCGAACCTTGGTCTAGACCTTGCCATGCGCAATCATGATATCAAGGTTTTCAAAACCCGCGTCGGCGACCGCTTTGTACTCGAAGAAATGCAGAAGACTCAGACGATTGTCGGTGGCGAACAGAGCGGCCACATTATTCTTGCCGAGCATGCAACTACCGGTGATGGGCTGCTGACCGCCTGTAACCTGCTGCGTATCATGCGTGAAACCGGTGCCTCGCTCAAAGAGTTGAGCGGTGTCATGAGCAAACTGCCGCAGGTTCTCGTCAATATACGCGTCAAGAGCAAGAATTTTGACACCATACCCGAAATTGTTGATGTCATTCGCGACACCGAAAAGAAGCTTTCCGGTCGCGGTAGAATTCTCGTACGCTCATCGGGTACTGAAGACCTCGTCAGAGTCATGGCTGAGGGCCCTGATGAAGGCGAAATCAAGGGTCTGGTCGACAGTATTGCCAGAACCATTTCAAATCATCTCTGCTGATTCTGATGCATAAAACGGTCGTAAAAGGTTTGCTGGCCTTTCTGCTGACTGCGGTTCTGCTGCTTTCAGACGGTTGCTGCCGCAAACAAAATGAATCTGCAGATTCGACGACTGTGCCAGGCGGCCGGTCGCAACAGAGTGCCGAAGCTGCAGGCCAGGCCGATGGCAAGACTTCTGCAGTCGACCGCCCGGCCGAATTGCTTGAAAAAACCGGGCTCAACTATTCTATTGATGGTGTAAAGCCCGGCACAAAAAAGGCTCCGTCGGCAACCAACAACTCGTTTTTCGAAAAACAGTATCTCGAAGGCGTTCAGTTAATGGAAAAAGGCGAGTTTTCGAAGGCTATCGAACTCTTTGATGAGCTGATCAAGCGCTATCCGAATACCGAAGAAGCCAGTATTGCTGAGCTCTGTATCGCTGAACTGTATTTTCGTAATAAATCGAACGAACGGGCTCTGCAGATTTATGAGCGTATTGTTGCCAATTATCCGCAGTCACACGCGGCTGAAAATGCCAGAGCCGGCATCGACTATCTGAAAAATTTTGAAAAATATGAGCAGGAACACATTTCGCCCGATGTTGAGTCGAGAAAGAGAAGGGGCTACTGATGCGCTTGAGCCTACCCAATCGCCAGACCGAAAGAGCTCGCGGTTTTTCTCTGATAGAAGTTCTGCTGGCGGTTTTTATCATCGGTGTCGGGGTAATTCCTGTAGTTATGATGTTTCTCAGCGGCACCAGAACTGTTGAAAAGGGTGGGGTGCTGCTCGAAGCTTCGATTGCTGCCCAGAACATTCTCGACCGGGCCCGAAGTGATTCCTTCATCTGGAAAACCGTGCCAGTTTCCCTGAATATTCCCGACAAAGATTACCCTGATTTTCGCATTCCAGAATCTTTCGTCAGCAAGTATCAGGCCTCTGGCACCCTCACTGTTGAAGTTGCCCCTGGTCACACGATTCTTGGTACCGGCGCCAACGAAACCAACCTGCTGCAGTTGACCGTAATTCTTAACTGGCTGGAAAACGGTATGCCAAAAGAATTCAGACTGCTGACCTACCGTGCGAACACTAACTCGGTAAATCTCAAGACTTCTGCAAACCTCTGACCATGAAAAAGTTTTTCGAACAAAAAGCAGCTCAGTTCTTTCCCCGGCACAGGCGCCCGGGCCGCCGCGGCTTTACTCTCATAGAAATGAGCGTTTCATCGCTGATCATAGCTTTGATTGCCCTGGTTTTGATTATGGTTTTTCGCAGTAACCTCAATACTTTTGCCTGGGGTCAGCGCCACATGGAATTCAACCAGCGCATTCAGCTGGTCATGAAGCAGTTGTTCACCGATTTCAAATCAATCAACCCGATTCTGAAGCAGGACGACGATGGACACCTGTATCTGCAGGGCGAGAAGATCGGTGACCTGTTTCCCAACCTCGTGACCATTTATGACAAAGACAAGAAGCCCGAAAATGGTGGCGAAGAGGTGGTGTTTTTTCTCACCTCGATGAACGACCTCAATATGCGCGACCGCGTCAGATATTATCTCGAAAAGGGCGAGCTGATTCGCGAAGTTCAGGATTACAACGGCAATACGAAGCGCAAGGCCATCGCCGAAAAGGCTTCGGATCTGCAGTTTTATGGTGACGAAGGTGATATCAGGCAGATGCACGTCAAGTTTGTTCTCGAAGATCCGAAGAAGCCGGGCCATGTCGAAAAGGTTGATTTTGCCGTGCGCCTCGAAACCGATCTGCTATGTGTTAAAACGGTGAAAGAATATGATTGACCAGCTTAATTACCGACCCCGGCAGGGTTTTATTGCGATGACCGCGCTGATTATGCTTGTGATCTTCGGGGTGCTCGGGGTTGCCTACTGGCTCAGTTCGCGGTTGAGCACCGACATGATTCTCGTCGAATCGCAGCGCATCAAAGCAAGAAATTTTGCCCAGGCCGCCATAGAAAAGGTTAAAATTAATATATGCAACCAGTACAACATGAACAATCACAACCTCGCCTACCCGGCGAAGTTTACTACTGATCGCGTTGATAAAGAATACAACATGGTTTTTGCCGATGGTGAGTATCGGGTGATGAGCGTGAAGCCCTACGAAGATGGCAATCGCACTTACTACAACGTTGCGCATCATTCCAAGGGCGTTCTGGTCGGCAACTATGACATCTGGGAAGTCGTGGCGCGCGGCATCGCCAAACCGACCGGGGTGATTGCCGAAATGCGCACTCTCGTCAAAGTTTATCGCGACCACATCGTTTACTGAATCATAAAAACCAGGAGGCAGAAGAATGCGCAGGAAAGACTGTCACATGACCGGCCGTTTGTTGGGTTTTCTCATGGCTGCCTCACTGGTTATCGCTGCTGCCGGTTCGTTGGCTGCTCAGGGTTTTCAAGGCTTTGAAGCCCAGGTGCATGGCGATATCTACGGGCAGCCCAAAGTCATCGAAGATTTTGACGGTGACGGCAAAAAAGATATAGTTTTTGGTGCCACCGACGGCAAGGTGCATATTTTTTCATCATCGGGTAAAGAGATATTCAGGCCACCTTACTGGCCAAAACAGACCGGTGGCCCGATTCTCGCCGAGGTGCAGCTTGCCGATCTCGATAACGACGGTCGTTCAGAAATCGTCGTTGCCTCTCAGGACGGCAAAGTCTACTGTCTGAACGCACTTGGTCGCGAAAAATGGACTCTTGACACCCGTGGCAAAATTCTCGTATCGGCTCCTGAGATTGCCGATATCGATGGCAGCGGCATCCGCAACGTTTTTGTCGGTTCCAAGGCTGGCACTGTTAGTAGAATTGACGAGCAGGGCCGCCTGGTCTGGGAAGTAAGAATGAATTCGTCAGTTTCGGCCGCTGTGGTTGCTCGCGACCTCAATGGCAACGGTGTCAAAGAAATTATCTGCAAGGATGACAGCGGTAAGGTCATGGTTCTGAACGAAGGTGGCGCGCAGACGCGAGGCTGGCCACAGGAAACCGCCGCAAACATGACCTGGCCATTCAATGTCGATGCCGGTGATATTGATGGCGACGGGGTAAAAGAGATTTTCACCACCACCCCTGACAAAAAATTCATCATGTGGGATGCCGAAGGTAAAAAGCTGAATGAATTTCCGCTCACCGACGGAGCCCACACGGCGCCTCGCCTTGCCGACCTCGATGGTGACGGCAAAGACGAATTTGTCATCGGTCAGGCAGATGGCACGATAACCGTCTGTGATCGTAACGGTAACCCTAAGGCCGGTTGGCCATTCAGAACCGGTCATGCCATTTATCATGCTCCGCGCATTCTCGATATCGACGGTGATGGCCGCCTTGACATGGTTTTCACCGCCTGGGATCCAAAAGGAACCGGCGTAAAAGCCGGTTATGTTATGGCTCTCTCGCGAAATGGCACGCCGTTGGCCGGTTACCCGAAATTTATCGGCAAGACGGTTGCGCCTCTAACTCTTGCTGATCTCGACGGTGACGGTTATCTTGAGATGATTGCGGTTGGCGGCATCAATTACACCGGCAAGCAGCTGCATGTATTTACGACCAGAGCGCGTAACAGCATCCGGGTCGCGGTACTGGGTCAGGAAATCAACTTTCAATGAGAAGACTGCTCAGATATGTTTTTGCCTCGGCATTTCTGCTGACTGCAACCGCAGGTTATTTCACGGTCGGGGCACAGACTGACGAAGACGTCGAATTGTTTCTGCAGGCCGGCCAGGAATGCTACAACAAGGGTGAGCTTGCCAATGCCGCCCTTGAATTCGAGAATATCCTTCTGATCGATCGCCAGAATTTTTCGGCACGGGTCTGGCTGGCGCAGGTCTATCTCGACATGAAAAATTTTGACAAGGCGCGCAAGTTGCTGATTGAAGCTTCTTTGCAGGCCCCCGATCACCCGCGTGTCATCCAGCTGCAGAAAATGCTCGGCGAAGTAAAAAAGCCATCCGAGACCGTTAAAATCGTCGATCCGGTCGTGCGCGAGGCGCTGACTCTTATTGGTTCCGGCACCTCGCACCGGCAGTTCGGTCTGGTCATTCCCGAAGACAAGGTTAAAAAAGATGCTGCCGGCAGTGGTCTGCTGATCTTTGAAGATCT
>DAOQWI010000070.1:0-15705 GCA_035342015.1 Candidatus Ozemibacteraceae bacterium
TGCTTCACCTTACAGCAATACCGTTCTGAAACTCGGAAGAATCCCCTTCACGAATTCCTCAGAAATGGTGCAGAAGCACAACAAGTTTCTCGATTATCTGACCAAGAAACTTGGCGTCAAGCAGACCCGCCTGCAGACAGCTTCAGACTACGCCGGCATCATGAATCTTCTGGTCAAGGGCGAAATTGACATCGCCTGGCTGGCAACCATGACTTCGGTTGAAGCCCGCAATAACCCTGATATTCAGCTGCTGGTCAAGCCAATACGTTTCGGCACCACCTCATATCGCGGCATCATCATCGCCCGCCAGGACAGCGGCATCAAAAGCCTCAAAGATCTGAAAGGCAAAAAATTCGCCTGGGTCGAAAAAGAATCGGCCTCTGGCTACATTTTCCCGAAATCGCTGTTGCTCGAAGCCGGTATCAACCCTGAAAAAGACTTCGACGAAGCTGCCTTTCTGAACAAACACGACGCGGTCGTTCTCAATGTACTGCTCGGCAAATACGATGCCGGCGCCTGCTACGACGATGCCCGTAACACCCTGCGCGACAAGAGCAAAAAAGACGAACTGATTCTTCTTGCCACCACGCCTGATATTTCCAATGAGCCGATCGTCGTGCGCAAGAGCCTGCCGCCCGATCTCATCGAAAAGATCAAACAGGCTCTTCTCGACCTCAACAAGAAGTCAGCCGATGGCAAAGAAATCCTCGACGACCTTACCGACGTCGATGGCTTCGTTCCTGCAGACAACAAAGATTACGATTACATTGAAAAGGTTCAGAACCTTCTTAATCAGCACCAGCAGAAAGGCAACTAACCCGGACCGCGCCAGTGAAAAAGTCAGAATCAGCCAACCGATTCTCGATAAAACTTAAATTCATTTCTGGTATAGCCCTCCTTGTAGGGCTTATCATCGTTTTGAATTCAGTCAATACTTCACTGCGCGAAGAATCGCTGCTCACCAGCTCCATGGACCAGTCCGGCCTGCTCCTTTCATCGACACTCGCGATTGCCTGCCAGGACCCGATCATCAGCCAGTCATACGACGCGCTGGTTCCCTACACCGAACGCATTATCGCCGGCGGCCAGGATATTCACGAAATCTCGATTCTCGATATCGACGGCCGCTATCTGGCGCACCGCCTGCGTGGCGACGCCGAGAGCCTGCTTGGTCAGATTATCGGCGAACCGATGCGCAGCAAAATCGACAGTATAGAAACGCCGACCCGCATGCTCGGAGCCGATGGCAGCTATGTTGATTACATTGCGCCGATCAAGGTTGGGACTTCACGCTTCGGCACTGTCATTCTGCGTTTCGGCTTCGACCGCCTGACCGAAGCCAAATCGGTAAGCCGGCAGCATATCGTTCTGATCTCGATGGTTGGCCTGCTTGCCGGCATCATTCTTTCGGTAATTCTTGCCAAATTCATCACCCGCGGCCTCGACAACCTCATCGAAGGCACCCAGGTAATCGAAAGCGGCAATCTCAGCTACCGTATCAAGGCGGTTTCTGAAGACGAAATCGGCACCCTCGCTTACCGTTTCAACGAAATGCTCGATGCTCTCGAAGCCAACAACAAGGCTCTTGACCGTAAGATATTCGAAATCGAAACCCTGTTCAAAGCCAGCCAGGCTATGAACTTTCAGAGTGACACCGACAAGCTGATCAAGCAGATTCTGGAAATGGCCGGCAAGGCCATCAGAGCCGAGCGCTGCTCGATCATGCTGCAGTCCGGAGTCGGCTCAGACGAGCTCGAAACCAAGATCGTTTTTGGCCTCAAAGAAGGTCAGGAAGGCGTTCAGCCGCATTCAACCGTTAAGATCAAGTCGGGTGAAGGTGTCGCCGGCACGGTTCTCAAGACCGGCAACAGCATTATCGTCAATGACGGTCACAAAGACCCGCTTTTCAAGAGCTACGATAACAACCTTGAATTCGAAAAAACCATTTCAAACCTCATTTCGGTGCCGTTGAAGATCAAAGACCGTGTTACCGGCGTTATCAACGGGGTAAACAAGGTTAACAGCGAACCTTTCACCGAAGAAGACCAGCGTCTGCTCGAAGCCCTGGCCCAGCAGGCAGCTATGGCCGTAGAGCATGCGCGCTTGTATGAACTGGCCATTACCGATGGTCTCACCAAATTGTTCATTCATCGCTATTTTCAGGCACGTCTCGAAGAAGAAATTGTCAGAGCCAAGCGTTATCACACTGCCTGCTCGCTCATACTCTTCGATATCGACCATTTCAAGAAATTCAACGACACCTACGGGCACCAACAGGGCGACGTCGTGCTTATCGAAGTTGCCAAGCTCACCAAACAGACTGTTCGTGAAACTGTCGATATTCCGGCCCGTTACGGCGGTGAAGAATTCGCCATCATTCTGCCCGAGACTGACGCCAAGGGCGCCCATCTCGTCGCCGAACGTCTGCGCAAAACCGTCGAAGCCTACGATTTTCCGGGGCAGGAAAAAGCCCTCAAGGTTACCATTTCGCTGGGCGTTTCCACCTTCCCTGATCATGCAAGCGTCAAAAGCGTTCTGATCAAGAAAGCAGACATGGCGCTCTACGAATGTAAAGGGCGCGGCCGCAACTGCTCTTTCATCTACAACGACAGTATTGCCGAAAAAACCGGATGACCTCAGCAGCCCTGCCCGGCTGGCTCGATGACCCGGCCACGCCATTCGACAATTCTTTTCAAACTCCCCTGCCCAACCGGCCACTTTCTCATATAGTCAAACCGGTGAAAATCGGCAATGTCGTATTGCCAAACAACCTGGTTCTTGCGCCGATGGCCGGAGTTACAGACGGAACTTTCCGGTTGCTGTGCTCTCGTCTTGGCGCGGGCTTTACCGTATCAGAACTCGCCAGCGCCAGAGCCATAACCTATCGTAGCCGCCAGACAATCGACATGGTGCGATTCCAGGCCCAGGCGCGGCCCTATGCCGTGCAGCTGTTCGGTGCCGACCCAGAAATCATGGCCAGAGCCGCCGCTATTATCGACGAGCTCAACATCTGCGACATCATCGACATCAACATGGGCTGCCCGGTTGCCAAGGTGGTAAAAACCGGGGCCGGCTCGGCTCTGATGAAGAACCCGCCACTGGCCGCAGAAATTGTTCGCCGGGTTAAGGCTGCCGTAAAGGTTCCGGTAACCGCTAAGTTCCGTATCGGCTGGACTGAAAGCACCATCAATGTCAAAGAATTTACCAGAACGGTTGTTGAAGCCGGGGCACAAGCCATCACCATTCACGCCCGTACCAGACAGGCTGGTTACACCGGTATAGCCCAATGGCAACATCTCGAAGGCATAAAAGAAATCTGCGGTGACATTCCGTTTTTCGCCAACGGTGATATCGCTTCAGCCGAACATCTTATCGAACTGCACCGGCGCACCGGGTGCGATGGCTACATGATCGGACGCGGCTGTGTCGGCAAACCCTGGCTGTTCGCAGAACTGCTCGGGCACAGCATTTTTTCTTCCCCTGCCCTGCGGTTCAAGATTTTCCGGCATCAGCTGATCGACATGATGATGGAACACGGCCCGGCAGCAGTACCGCTTTTCCGGGTGCACCTGTTCGGTTATCTGCGTAATCACCCGCACTCAGCCAAACTACGGCACGCACTATGCAACGAGCGCAATCCTTCTGTAGTCATCGATACCGGCCGTGATTTTTTCTCGGGGGCCCTGCAAACTTCAACTGCTGATTGACACAGAATTCTGACGATGTTACGATATTGCACGAATCCAAGGCAGGAAGCATAGATGTCAGAACTTGACAAAATTCAATTTCTCAGACAGGTAGCACTCTTCAGAAGTCTTTCTGATAAAGCGTTGCTCGACCTTTCTGCCATTACGATCGAGCAGACGATTCCGCCCAAGAATATGGTCTTTAAAGAAGGCGACAAGGGCGATGCGCTTTATATCGTAAAAAGCGGTAAAGTCAATGTTCTCAAGCGTAACAGCTCAGGGGCGGATTCGGTTCTTGTCTCTCTTGGCAAAGGAGCTGTTATTGGCGACATGGCCATCATAGATGACCAGCCCCGCTCTGCCTCCATCGCCACCATCCAGGAAACCACCTTTCTTATTCTCACCAAAGATGACTTCCGCAACCTGCTTGCCGACGTTCCCGAAATATCTTTCCAGATTCTGAAAATGACCACTGAACGTCTCAGAGCCACGAACGTTCACCTCAAGGAACTCGAAGCATCTACCAACCAGATGGAAGACGTCATCAGGGTTATCACCAAAATTGCGAGAAAAAGCAATCTGCTGTCATTGAACGCTTCTATTGAAGCTGCCCGCGTCGGCGAAGCCGGGCGTGCATTCTCGGTAGTTGCGGCCGAAATGAAAAAGCTGGCAGAAGATTCTGCGCTTGAAGCCAAAAAGATCGAGTCACTGCTCCAGGACCTCCAGACTAAAGCCAAAGCCATCGCCGGCATGAAGTAAACGGGTTGTAATTTTGCCCGGAAGGATGTAAGATGTTCAGGAATAAACGCCTGACAGGAGATTCGAATGTCTCAGTATAAATCGCAAGTGCAGAATCAGTTCTTATCCCAGGCACGCAAAAGACACCTCAAGGTTGAGGTGATTCTTGAGACTGGTACGGTTTTGCGCGGCAAGCTCAAAGCTTACGACCAGTTCTCGGTTTCGCTTTCATTTAAAGACAAAGTCGAGATTGTTTATAAATCTTCGATAATTTATATTTCGGTTCTGCCGCCTCTCAGACCGCCCAGCCGCATGGGCAGACCAATGGGCCCAAGACCCGCCGGCACCGGCTTCAAACGTGAAGAAGGCACTGGTGGCTACCGCCGCAGACCTGAAGGTGAAGAAGGCACCGGTGGTTATCGCCGCAGACCCGAAGGAGAAGAAAGCAGCACCGGTTACCGCCGCAGACCCGAAGCGGAAGAACCCGCCAGACCGCTACCAAAACCGGCTCCGAGACGCCCCTTCCCTGATTTCGACGAAGACATCGACAACGATCCGCCACCGCCAAAAAAGGTGCCGACCAAACGCGCCTGACCATATTGAATTTTTAACCCCGCCGTCTGGCGGGGTTATTTATTTTCAGCAGTTTTTGCACTGCGGGTGGTTTACTCTTCGGTTGGGCCTTGCATAATGCCGATAAGAGAATGAAATCATTTTATTTTGAGGCCAATATGTTTTCTTACTGCCCGAAATGTGAGACAGGCAAACTGAACGCTGCCGGCAACTGTGGCATCTGTGGTTATTCCCTTAGGAATAAGTGTTCTGACTGCGGGCATCTTAACATTCCCGGCGCCAGATTCTGCGGTGGCTGCGGCCAAGGCATGACCGCTCTGATAAGGGCACAGACCTTTGTCAATCGCCAGGTTTCATTCATGCAGCGTTTAAAAATGCGCAGATTTGCAACCGGTCTTGCCTTTGGCGGCCTGTTGAGCTTTTTTGCCTTTGGCTCGATGGGTATGCAGGGTAATCACGACAACGGCAGGCTTCTACCCAGCTACTTTCAGGCTCAGCAGTTCAGCTTTCATGAAGATTTTGCGGTCAGATTCGAAAAAGATCTTCAGTCTCTCTGCCGGAACCGCAGGCAGGGAGAATATGCCAATGCTGCAGATCTGCACCAGATTGTCGATCTTCTTATCAGACATCTCAAGCCTCTGGCTCAAAAACTCAATCAGAGTCGTTTTCCGGCCGATTCGAGCAGCGAATATACCAGAGTCCTGCACAATTTTTCGCGCGGAAAAGAGGTCACCCGGGGCAGCAGTGCCATGCTGCTATTTCACTTTCTTTCCGACTTTCTGGAATTCAACTATCGGGATTTTTCGCAGGAAAGCTCATATAATGACATACCAAGATTTCATTTCATGTGTGTTCCGGCAACTGCCCTGAAAAGTCTGGGCATTGAACTGGCACAGAGCTCTGAAGAATTCGGTATGACCGAACCGATAGAAATTGCCCAGCTCTGCAACGCTGCCAGAACCATAGTTGCCAACGCCGAAATCAGGGCCGGCCAGAAAAAATCATGAGCTGACCGTTTCTTTTCTCACCAGAGTTTAAATAACGAGGGCTGTTTCACAAGATCAGGTGAAACAGCCCTCAATACTTTCAGTCAGTCAGACTTCAGTTATAATCGTCGCGAAATTCTACTCCACCGGAGGGGGGAGTTATAACAACTCCTGGTTCACGAATCGGAGCACGGACCGGGGCTGGGGTTTCTTCGACAGCCGGAGCATCGGCAAGGTCGTCTTCATCGACCGCCGGGGCGTTAGCAAGATCATCATCGAGAAATGCTTCGTCAGGTATGTATGAAGTCGGTGGTTTCTGCTGTGGAGCGCTCTGCAGAACGGCAGTGTCAGGATTTTCACGTGACGACCATGTGCCGCCGACCGCAGGCGGTTTGACCGGCTGTGCCGGGTTCTGGTAATTGCCCCTGAAGAAATCAGGATCAGGCATGAAAGCGCTGTCTTCGGCGGCAGATGGGACATCGCTGTCTTCAGCTTCATAGCCGTTTGAGGCAGCAACTACAGGGCCGAGCATACCGCCGCCGTGCCGACATTCGACCAGAGGCTGCGACTCAATGGGGAATACCTGCGATACAACTTCATTGCCTGGGCAGCCTTTTGAAGCCAGCTTGCCGGTTGCCATGCAGACTCGGCAGCGAACGGCACCTTCGGGCACAGGGAAGTCGTTATTTGGATAAGCTTTGAGAACCTTTTCCATGAAGCCTTTCCAGACCGGGCCACAGACTGCGCCGCCAGCCTTGCCTTTACCGAGGGTCTTTGGCATGTCGAAGCCGAACTGAACGATAGTGACCAGGTCGGGGGTAAAACCATTGAACCATGCATCAACATAGTCGTTGGTTGTGCCGGTTTTGCCGGCGACTACTTTTCCGGGAATCCTGGCGCGGGCGCCGGTGCCGCGTTCAACCGCAATTCGCAGCATGTCGCAGATCATTGCAGCGTTGACAGCCTTCATGACTTCTTTTGCTTTCGGCAGATTTTCTTCAAGAATGTTGCCGTCGCGGTCCACAACCTTGACGATCGAGATCGGCCGACAATAAATACCCGAGTTCACAAAAACGCCATAAGCCGAAGCCATTTCGAGCGGGGTGAATTGCCCAGAACCCAGCGCCAGAGAGAGGTTTGGCTCCATAGGAGCAGAAATACCAAGCCTTTTGGCAAATCTTATAACCTTGGCGGGTGTAAGCTTGTCGATCAGTTTTACCGCCGGAACGTTGAAGCTCTTACAAAGAGCCTTCATCAATGTTACCGTTCCGTGGTATTTCAGGTCGTAGTTTTTGGGTGACCAGACCTTGCGGGTCCAGGGGTTGGTATAGGAAATGTATTCATCCACAACCGGATCACTTGGCAGACCTCCCTCTTCGAGAGCGCTGGCATAGACAAAAGGCTTAAAAGAAGAGCCTGGTTGGCGATATGCCTGAGTAACACGGTTAAATTGAGACTGTTCAAAACTGCGCCCTCCGTAGAGAGCCTTGATATAACCGTTTTTAGGATCGAGGCAGACAAGAGAGCCATTGAGTCCAGGGTATTTGTTAATGGGAAATTCTTTAAAAATCGGTGCTGAAGCCATTGCCTGTTCAGCGTATTCCTGAAATTCGAGGTCGAGAGTCGTATGCACCTTCAGGCCGCCGCAATAAACCAGATTCGCACCATATTTTTCGAGGAGCTGGTCTCTGACGTAGGTGACGAAGTAAGGAGCCTTGACTTCCTGGGCTTTGAGGGGCACAAGAACCGGCTTTTCGACTTTTGCCTCTTCATACTGGGCTGGCGAAATGAAGCCAAGTTCGACCATCTTTGCCAGAACCAGAGCTTTTCTTCCTTCGTTATTCTTCGGATTCTTGAACGGTGAGAAAGCCACCGGGCTCTTGGGAATACCGGCAAGCATTGCACATTCAGCAATTGTCAGGTCTTTAGGGTCTTTAGCAAAATAAATTTCAGCGGCGGCGGCAAGACCGTAAGCACCGTGACCAAAATAGATTTCATTCAGATAGAGGGTAAGAATTTCTTCTTTGGAGTATTTTCGTTCAATCTGAAAGGCCATCATCGCTTCGATGGCTTTGCGCTTAAAAGTCTTTTCGCTGGTAAGAAAGGCATTTTTTACCAGCTGCTGCGTCAGGGTCGAAGCTCCCTGCACCACGCGGCCGGCCTGAATATTTTTGGCCATGGCGCGGGCAATACCAACAATGTCGATGCCATAATGCTCGTAAAAACGCTCATCTTCAATGGCAACGACTGCGTGCCTCATATTGTCGGGGATTTCCTGGGCTGCGAGAATACGGGTGCGGTTTTCTTCGGCATGCAGTTTGGCCAGCAACTTACCCTTGGCGTCGTAAACCTGGGTTGTAAGATTGGGTCGATAGGAATTGTCGGCGATAATTGGTATCTTTTCAGAAAAGCCCTTTACGACACCAATAACCGCACCAGTAATCACTATTATGGCAATGATACTGAAAACAAAACCGAGTTTGAAAAAGAACCAGAGCCAACCAATGATCTTCTGAGTTATCGTCTCAGACTCATTATCTTCGTCTTCTTCGTTGGGATCTTCGATTTCTTCGGGGTCTTCCCCGTTAAAAAAAAGCATAAGGCACCATCCTGTTGCAACAGAGTACAATAAACCAATCGGCATTTTCAAGGCAGCAACTGAGAAAACAATACAAATTGTCTTTTTTTGTTGGCGTTGTTCTGCTATATTGGCGACGTTTACGGCCTTAACTCACTGCAACAGACGGAAAGCTGACCATGAAAATTCACGAAGCAACCAGATGGATACTTGACCGCGGAGTCAGAACCGGCCCATACGGTCTCGACCGCATCAACTTTTTACTTGAAGAACTCGACAGCCCGCAGAACAACTATGCCTGCGTTCTGATCGGCGGCACCAACGGCAAGGGTTCGGTTACCGCCATTACCGAATCGATCATGCTGCAATGCCAGGATTACCTGACGGGCAGCTTTACTTCACCTCATCTGGCAGATATTCGCGAGCGCATAAAAATTCAGGGGCGCCCGATGCCCGACAAACTCTGGACAAAAGGCACCGAAGCAATTCAGGAAGTCTTTAAAATCATGGAAAAGGAGCCCTCGATCGGGCCGGCAAGTTTTTTTGAAACCGTAACAGCTCTGGCCTTCTGGGGCTTCAACGAGTCAGAAATCGATCTGGCCCTCGTAGAAGTCGGCCTCGGTGGCCGCTTCGACTCCACCAACTCATGCAGCCCGGAAATTTCGGTTATCACCAATATCGGCACCGACCACCAGGAATACCTCGGCACCGGGAAACTGGCGATTGCCCGCGAAAAACTCGGAATTCTGCGAAAAAACCGGCCGCTCATCACTGCCGAAAAGGCTCCGGAGATACTTGCTGAATTCGAAGCCGCCTGCAAAAAGAGCAACAGTCAGCTGATCATTGCCCGACCGGCCGGCAATTTCGAGGTTGTAGAAAGCAACCCCGAAGGACATCTTATCAGGCTGCCAGAAAGCGAAGAACCGGTATTCATGGCACTGCCCGGCGAGCATCAGCTCGACAACCTCGCCATTGCACTCGAACTGGTCAAACAGATGCGCAAACACGGGTTTGATATACCAGACGAAGCGATCAGCAAAGGAATTGCCAGCGCCAGATGGCCGGGGCGACTCCAGTGGGTCAAAGGAACCCCTCCACTGCTGCTTGACGGAGCACACAATGCCGAAGGACTGGCGTCGCTTGTAAACTATTTAAGAGACTTTCCGCCTCCTGCACCGCTTAACATTATTTTCGGAGCGCTCAAAGACAAGCCGTTTGTCGATATGGCTGAGCAGCTCGCGCAGTTTGGCCAGCGCCTCTGCTTTGTTCCGCCTCAGTGCAGCCGCACCATGACCAGAGAACAGTTCGATGCCACGCCACTGGCGGATAAATGGCAATGGTATGACAATCTGCAACAGGCCCTCGCCGATTGCCGTCAGAACGCCGGATGCGTTCTGATAACCGGTTCTCTCTACCTGATTTCAGAAGCTCTCAAGGAAGCAAACGAAAAATGACTTTCGCACCCGGGATAGAAACATTTTTTAACAGTTCATTTAAAAACACTCTCAAGGTTGCCGCAGTAACCAACTTTACCGGCCGCGATCGTCATGGAGTTCACCTTGTCAGGCGCTTGAGCGAAGACAAGCGCTTTGATCTGAAGCGAATTTTCACTCCTGAGCATGGTTTTAACTCAGACGCGCCTGATGGCGAGCATGTTGCCAATTCAAAACACGATGAGCTGAAGGTTGAAATCGTCAGCCTCTATGGTCCCAACAAAAAACCCGACGTCAAGCTGCTTGCAGATCTCGACCTGATCATCTACGACATTCAGGATGTCGGCGTCAGGTTTTACACCTATATTTCGACGCTGAGAAACATCATGGAAGCCGCTGATGAAGCCGGCGTGCCCGTCGCAGTTCTCGACAGGCCCGATGTGCTTGGCGGCGTGATCGTCGAAGGCCCGATGCTTGAGCCACAACTGACCTCTTTTGTCGGTCATCTGCCGATTGCGCTTCGCTATGGTCTGACACCCGGCGAGCTCGCCCGGTGGTGGAAAGCCAAAAAAGGCCTCAATATAGCTGTCAAAGTTTTTGAATGCCAGAATTACAGCTGCCCGACCGACTTCAACGCTCTCGGATTTCCATGGTTCAAGCCGTCTCCGAGTATGCCTGACACAGTAACTGCCGCATTTTATCCTGGCACCTGCCTGTTCGAAGGCACAGAGCTTGCAGAAGGACGCGGCACCGATGCGCCATTTCGAAATCTGGGGGCGCCCTGGGTCGACGGTCAGGTCTGGGCCGAATGCCTCAAACCGCTTTTACCGGCAAACATCAGAGTCAGGGAAACCGATTTTGTGCCAGAATTCGGCAAATGTGCCGGTGAGCACTGTTACGGCATCAACCTTGAGAGCGACAGTCGCAACATCGATAACGCGGTTTACATAGGGGTTGCAGCTCTATATGCTCTCATGCAGACACATCCGGGTCGAGTTACCTTTGCCGGGCGCCCAAATCTCAGTGAACCATTCATCGACTACCTTGCCGGTACCAGCCTTATCAGAAAAGGTCTGATCGCTGGCAAAAAACCTGATGTAATTCTGCAGTCTGCCAATGAAGGTGTCGACGAATTCAGAAATGAACGCAAAGAATTTTTCATTTATCCGCGGCGCTGAATAAAAACCCGCCAGCAGCAACGCGACCCCGTTAATAACGGGGTCGCGTTAGTTTAAGACTTTGTTGAAAGAAACTCAGCCTTCGGGCTGAACCATTTTCCAGCGGTTGAGCCAGAGCTCACGCCCCTTCATTTCAAGCACGAGAAGGTTGCCCTGGTTGTCAAAAGCGACATCACGCGGACTGACTTTTTCGGGCCCGTCGATTTTCCAGAACATGCGGCCGTTATTGCCAATAAAAGCAAGTTTGCGAGCACCATCTTCAACAGAAGACACCAGCAGTTCACCTTCTGAACCGGGCTGGCAAAGCTCGATGCCGGCCGGCACAAATTCGGGAGAAAAGTTGTATACCTTGCTCATCAGGTTGCCAAGGCAGTCGTAAAGGTCTGCACCCCAGTTGCCTTCTGGGCGAATCTGCATGCTCCAGAAAAAACCATTCGGAACCGGCATGGCAAAGTCGACCTGGTCGATTTCGACAGCCTGAGTGGCAGTTTTGCCAAGAAAAAAGGCCTTGTCACCACCGGTCAGCAACACGCCCTCATCGCAGGCTTCAACGCGACAGGCATCCCAGGCTCTGCCAGGCCAACCTGGTAGAACATGACCGCCGAGCTTGCCGTTCTCGTCAAGAAAGACCATCTGACCAAGAACGATATCAAAATCGACAATTTTTTCACTGCCGGTTCTGCTGCTGAAAGACTCGCCGGTTTCAAGATCGAATCTTACAAACCTGCCTGAACTGTTAGCGACAAAAACCTTGCCTTCGGCACTGCGCATACCAAGAATGCCTGGTATCAGCTCATCAGCAACTCTGAAAAGCGGCTCTCTGGTTATGTCCTGGGCTAGAAGCAGACCAGCCGAAAAAACCATTACTGCAGTAACAACAAACGATCTGAATGACCTGATCATTTTTTCACTTCCCATTCCATGTTTTTCACGGCGAAGTCGCCATCAGGAGCAGATGCAAAATCTGCTTCGGCGATAAATAACTTCTGGCCGGCATCTGCGACAAACCGGTTCATCGAAGCAGGCGGAGCAAAAGAAAGTCTGCGGTTGATCCGAGCAGCTTCATTGATTTCGAAAAGCTGCAGTGAGCCATTGAAACCACCGGCAGGAACGAATGAAACCAGCAGGCTGTCGTCAGCAGTTACGCCCCATACTCTCGCATTCTGAAGTTCGGCAAGACCGACGTGCAGACTCTTGAGCAACTGCCCGCGTGCCGAATAAACCCGGTGGAAATAGCCGGCCTTTTCGCGCCAGACAAGCAGATGCAGCTGCCCTTTTTTGTCGAGAGCAAAGCCGGTGCGCTGCCACGGAATCTCGCGAATCAGCTCACCGTAAGCGGTAAAAACAGAAATTACGGTACGGCCATAGTCGCCAACATAAAGCCGGCCACCGGCATCAACTTCGAGCTGGTTAATCTGCAGAAACTTGCCGGGCTCAGAACCACGGCCACCGATGCGCAGCAGTTCTTTACCATCGGCGAGCGAAATCTTGCGAATATCGCAGCTGGCGGCATCGGCAACCCAGGCAGATTCAGGGCGCCCGGAAGCGCCTGAGACCAGGGCGAAGTCTTCCAGAAGTTTGAAGCCTTCGAGGCCGGAAACCGTCACTTCGGTTTTGAGTTCATTTTTCTGATCGAAGCCATAGATACGACCACCGATCGAGTCAAGAACCCAGAGGTTCTCATCATGAACCCTGAATGCCATTGGGCCATAGGGTGCATCTTCAGCGAACTTCGGGTCGGTTTTGCTATTGTAGACAGCGACTTTGCCTTTTTCGCTGCCGTAGGGAATTTTCCAGGACTGGGCGTTAGCCGCAACTGACAGGGCGAGCAGACAGACAGCTAGTGCTGCAGAAATCCGGCGTTTCATTCTGTCAAACCTTTCTGAGAACTCTGGTGATCGGACCGATCGCATAAGGATCGGTAATACGCGGGGTGCGCAGTGAAGAAGAGTTGTTCATTGCCTTGTAACTGTTGCCTTCCTTGACAATGATGCCGATGTGCGTATCGGGGTCTTTGATGCCATCGCCGGTGTAATCATAGGTTTTCCAGGTGATGACATCGCCTTCGGCAAATGGCGGAACCTTAACCTCTTTCCAGCCCTTTGATTTAAGGTCAGAAACAGTTGAGCGACAGTTCAGGTGAACCTGACTGAGAGCTCCGGCGTTCTTGAGGGCGGTGGTAACAACCTTGGCGCAGGCAAGACGGCCGCCGGCAACGTCGGAGGTTCTGAAGGCGGTGCTGCCCACGAGGGCCTTGGCTGCAGAAACGATGCGTTTCTGCAGGTTGCCAGAAGCAGCGACCGGGGGCGTTGAATTGTTGCCACCATCGGAAGTACCGCCTCTGGTCTTCGAAATATAGCTTGCATGCACATAACGGGTTTTACCGTTGTAATCAATTTTGTACCAGTCACCTTCTTTACCGGTCACCTTCACAGCAATACCGTTTGGGATGGTTGTCTCAATCTTGCCCCAGGGGGAATGGCGCACATTGAGGGCACTGGCAGTGACATAGCCGGTGAAGTTATAGGGATTCGCCGGGGTTGCTGCCGGTTTTTTCTCGTCAATATAGCGTTTGGCGACAAAAGCTTCATTGTTACCCCATCTGATCTTGTACCAGTCACCGGCAACGCCGAGAATTTCGACGCGCTGACCGTTTTTGATCTGGGTAAGAATATCACCGTGCGGTACACGCCTGACGTTCAAAGCAGTGCAGTTCACATAACCGGCACTCGGAAAAGGCTTCGCCTTCTCGCCTGGCTTCGTAACATAGGCGGAATGAACATAAGCAGTTTTGCCGCTTACCGAAACCTTATACCAGTCGCCTACCGAACCAGTAATGGTAACCTTGTCACCATTTTTAACGGTGCCGATAACATCGCCCCAGGGTGAGGTTCGAAGGTTAAGCGTGGCAGCATTTGTAACCGTTCCGGTAACAGCCTTTTCATTCTTGTCGACAGCAGCTTTTGCAGTTTTGTCGGCAGCGGCATTGGCAGAAGAACCAATATTGAAAGGGCCTTCACCAAAAGGCGTGTTGGCTGCTGCCGGCAGGTTTGCCGTCAGCGTTACAACAAGAAACAACCAAATCATTTTATGAAGCGGTTTCATAGCACATCCCCCTTGATCGGTATTTATATTTTACCGCAAAATCTGCAAAAAGTTTACATTTCTTGCAAATTGGCAATTTTACATATATATTTTGCTTGAAAACAACAATGCAATCAGCAATGGGGATACCGCGATGATCGACCTGAAATCATTTTCTTTTCTCAACACCCTTCCTTCGCGTGAAATTGAAAAACTCAAGCGCGTCTGCCGCTTTCAGAAATACACCTCAGGCACCCGCGTCATCATCGAAAAAGAAGCTATCGAAGACCTGATAGTCGTTGTCGAGGGGCAACTTGCGGTTATCAAGACCTACGGCGAACGCAAAACCACTCTTTTCAACCTTGACCCGGGCGACGCTTACGGTGAAGTCGAAATTCTCAACGGTACCCCGGCTCTGGCGACTCTGATCGGATATCAGGAATTCCACCTGATGTTCATACCGAAAGAGGCGGTTCTGCGCCTTATCGGTCTCTGCCCGGGCTTTGCCAAAGAAGCACGCGACCTGTATTCCCGCCGGGCTTCGCAGTTGCTCGAAGAAGGTGAACCACGCACCCAGGAAGCCCGCGTCGTAACCTTCTTCAACGTTAAGGGCGGCGCCGGCAAATCGGTCATTTCATCAAATGTCGCCACAATGCTGGCCCGTTTCTGGAAAAAGAAAGTGGTGCTTCTCGATCTGAACCTGGCCTTTGGCGACCAGGCGATACTTCTCGGCCTGTCCACCGAAAAACACATTCACAAGCTTCTCGAAGAAACCGGGCCACTCAAGCTTTCGAGCATTGAAAAACAGCTTACCCAGCATTCTTCGGGCCTGAAAGTGCTTCTGCCGCCGCCACTGCCTGAGCTGGCCGAGACAATCTCGCCGGACCTGGTCGAAAGAATTATTGAAGCGCTCAAACCTCATTATGACTTTATCATAATTGACACACACAATCAGCTGACCGAAATGGAGCTGAGAATTTTTGACTGCAGCAGCCTGATCATGCTGGTCATGACCATGGAACTCACTTTTATCAAAAATACCAAACTGCTGCTCGACCTGTTGATCAGATCGAAAATTCCGCGCGACAAAATCAAGGTCATTCTCAACCGCGCCTTCAAATCAATGGGACTTGAACCGGCAAAGGTAGAAAAGTCGCTGCGCTATGCAATCAGCCATTTTATCCCGAGCGAAGGCAACATCGTTGTGCCATCGGTAAACCAGGGCACTCCTTTTGTGCTGTCAAAAAGCAGCGACGGCACTGCCATTCTGCTTGCAATGCAAAAACTTTGCGCCAGCCTTACCGGCGAAGAAATCGAAAAGGGCACCTGGAACATGTTCTCGCTTCTGAAAGAAGTCTTCGGCATCTAGTCCTCCGTCAAAATTGAATCTGTAATTTTATCGTCATTCCCGCGAAGGCGGGAATCTTATTCTCAAAAGCTTAGATCCCC
>DAOQWI010000071.1:0-6063 GCA_035342015.1 Candidatus Ozemibacteraceae bacterium
CTACTGGCTTTTATAGCTCATTCAGACAATATTGTAAAGCAGAACACCGAAACTCTGAGATGCCGGATCGTATACTTCTGATCTTGCTGTGAAAGCTATAATCGGCGGGCTTGTTTAAGCCTGATAAAAATGGTTGTTTTCAGAATGGTCGCGTAAGTGTACAATTAACTCGAATTGTTTACCGGGAAAGGAATGCAGATGCACACAGACATCAAGTTGCCTCAGCTTCCGGAAAGCGGCAACCCGGAATTTTTTCAGCAGCTGGTTGAATTTGGCCGTTTTCTTGAGCAGCACGTCAGGCCGGGTCGGGCCTGTGATTTGCGTATCTGGCCAAATGCTCTGTGGAAGACAATCGAAGAACGCATACTCTACAGCTGGCATGCTTTTATGCGGACGCCGGTGGCCGAAGGGCAGGTGCTTCTGCTGCAATGGTATAATTCCGGAATTTTTCTGAAAACTGCCGGCAGCATGCTTGGTTTCGATATTGTTCCGGTGCCGCGTTACTATGGCTGGCCAGAACCGGCTGGTTTGAGCATGGAAATAGCTTCTCAACTGGATGCTTTGCTGATTACCCATGATCACCAGGATCACTGTGATCGTCAACTTGTCGAAGCCTGCAGTTCTTTGAATAAGCCTGTTCTTGCACACCCGGCTGCCGATATTGCCGGAAGAAGTCTGGTCGGTATGCACGATCACTCAATGTTGTTCGTCGAAAAATTTGAGATCAGGGCGCATCAAGCACGTCATGTCTGGCGCAAAACCCTGGCTGAAGTTCCCTTGACCTGTTTTGAGGTTGAACTGGGCAGTAGTTTCAGACTGTTTTTCTGTGGTGATGCTGACTATACTCAGGGTTTTGCTGGTTTGAGACCTGCACCTGATCTCCTGTTTATCACCTGGCGTAACCCGGGGCCGGAATATGAAGACGGTCACCCTGACCAGAAAGCAACTACCGTCGATGCAGTCAACAAAATCCTGCATGAAATTGCTCCCCGACAGCTGATTCTTGAACATTACGGGGAGCTTGATCATATCTATCGCGGGTTTCCGGCAAGCTACGAAATGGCGATCAAACTGATCGGCCAGGTCGAAACGCCGACCAGTATTTACTTTTGGGGCGATATAATAAAACCGGCCCGTTAAGCTGGGCCGGTTAAGTAGTTTCTTTTGATAAAAGTTATCGTCGCGGTGCAGTTCGGCGGGTGCCAGTCGCTGAGGGTTTTCTGGCAGTTGGGGTTTTGCTCCAGACTGCATAATTATCACCGCTGGCAGCCAGTTTAAATGAGGCATCTGTCGGTGCCCAGTCTTTTGAGCCGATCTTCATGGCGACTTTGCCATCGATTAAAGCGGCATACAGGCCGTCTTCAGCTTTAACTATCTCGACTTTGCTGGCGCTATGCAGCTTGTTGCCCTTACGTATGCCGATCAACTTCTGAATCTGGTTGTATAGATTCCAGTCGTAAACGTGTTCCCAGAATATGCAGGGGATGCCAGGATGAGTGAGAATGTAGGCGTAGCCCTGCATTACATGCTTGTCCGGGAAAGGCCAGTGACTCTGCTGTGAGCCGGTGTCGTGGTTGTCAAGAAAGGTTACGGCACGGGTCGGCCACCAGCCGATCAGACCTGAAGGTTTGCCTTCAGAGTCTTTCAAACGCCAGTATTCACCATTCACCGCTACCTGAAGAATGCCTTTGGTGGTAAAGTCGAACAGACAGGCGACTTTGCTCGGGTTGCCGTCAAGCCAGGTACAGAGCTCCTGGCGGTGACTGTTCTGGTCGGGCTTCAGATAAGAGCCCTGAAAGTTCATGTTGGTCCAGACTTCGCCGACCGAGAAGATCGGAGAAGTTTTAGAATCATACCAGCCGGCATATTTTGAAGCATAGCCTTTTGAATAATCGTAGCGCCAGCCCCTGAAACCGAGTTTTTTCAGCCAGTTGAGCCATTCGGCGATATCTTCGCGCACTTTATCGTTTGTGTGGTCGATATCTGGCGCCGGAGAAAATTTGTCACCGGTGTCTGAGTTGCCGGTACCGCCGTAACTGCCGGAGCAGATGGCCCATTGTTCCCATTTTGCTTTGCCTGAGGGGAAATGGTAGATGTTCCAGATGCCGTTGTTGTCCTGTTTGCCGGCACAGCGGTGGTTGATGACGATGTCGGCGATCGGGGCAATGCCGTGAGAGTTAAGGCTTGCCAGAGCCGAAACAAGCTGGTCATAATCACCATAGAAGGTCGGGGAGTCTTTACTGCCAAGATCGTAGTAATCACCGGGCAGATAGCCCTGCGGACTGACTGAGCGTGAAACTGGCGGAAACCAGACGAAATCGATGCCCAGATTTTTCAGGCTTTCGGCACGGCTCTCGATGAGCTTATACCAGCGACTGGGAGTGCCGCGGGCCTGGCTGTTCCAGCCGAAACCCTGCAGAAGAATGCCACCGGAAACTTTCTCGGGCGGGTCGGCCATTATCGGGCAGGTGAGCGCGAGCAGGCAAAGCAGTGCCAGAAAAGTTACCGATAATCGGGTCATTCGTAAAAACTGCATACTTTTTACTCCACGGCAGACTTATGACCTGTCTGCATCAGTAGGGTGCAGACACGTTGGCAGAAAGAACAAAAATACCGGCTTGCGTCGGCAGGTACATAAATTATAACAGGATTATTCAGAATTTGCCAAGATCGAGTCGCATCAGCCAGCGGGGCTCACCTTTGTGAGGGTGCAGTGAAAGTTCTGATTTCTTTCTGAAACCGGCTTTATCGCTGTAAAATTTGCGGGCCGCCAGGTTCTCGGGGTTCATGGTCAACTCGAAATACGAGATTCCTGCGGATTCTGCCTTTTCTACAAGGTTGCGCATCAGCAGGCTGCCGTAACCCCGCCCCTGATGCTTTTTGTCGACAGCGAAAGCAAAAACAACCGCCCCGGTGTCGTGCAGGTTGCGCAAAACCACCGCTTCTGCAAGAACCATGCGCTCAAGCGCCAGGCAGAACACGCTGCCGCTTCTGGTAAACTGTGAAAGATTGAATACAGAGATACCATCTTCGCCAAAAGCCTGCTGATCGATCATGGCTATCTGCTCAAGAAGCTGCCAGTCCTGTGGGTCTGGCTGAATGCAGGTTACTTTATGCACTTTATCTTATCCTGATGTTGTCTTGCTTTCATCGACAGCCGCCAGACAGACAACCGATTCTTCTGCGAGAACCGTCATGCAGAAGCGCCTGTGACTTGGTAGAAGCCGTGTCAGCCTGAAAGGCATGGTGTAGTTTGCCAGTATCTGCCCTGAAAAATTTATCAAAGCGAGCTGGTCAAGATCGGTTGCAATGACAGCGCCGCCTTCGTGCCCGGCAATTCTCAGAGGTTTGCCATTGAGGCTGGTTCTGGTCATCTGCCCGGTGCGGCGCTGCAGAACAAAGATATTGCCGGTTTCAGTTCCGGCAAAGATGCATTCCTGGTCGCGGTTATAGGTAGCCGAAATAATCTTTTCATTCAGCCGGTAAGAAAAAACCGTCTCGAAATTCTCATCAAATATGTTTATCAGACCGTTTGCATTGCCACAGGCCAGATAACCGCCGGAACAACAGCCGTCGATAAAACTGATCGGGCTGTCGAAATTCTGTTCAAAAAGTGTAGTGCCGGCGCTGTCGGTAATGCTGAAACCGGATTCGCTTATGATCAGGGCTCGGCTGGCAAAGGGTTTGAGGGCTTTAACCGGGCTGCCGGTATCAATTATGTGTGAAAAATTGTCGAAAGCCGGGTAGTATCTGACTTTCTGTTCGTGGTCAAGCAGCAGAATGGCGCCGTCGTCAAAGACGTGAACGCCGATAAACTGCCCGAAAAATCTGAAAACTTCGCCACCCGAAAGGTCGAAACCGGTGACCCCGTTTTTGAGAAGAATGATCGCGAGATCGGCCTCAGCCGAAACCGACATGGCCGCAATCTCAGCACCGCTAAGTCTTTCCTGCCATATTTCTTCACCAATGTCATTAAGACAGAAAAGTTTGCCGCTGCCATCCCAGACCAGGCTGTATTCAACGCCATCCTGACCTTTCCAGATGCAGAGTTCTGTGTGGTTTTCGAGACTGCCGTTGAGGTCGGCGGCCCAGACCCGGCGAAATGCTGCGGTGGTGCCGGCAGATAAAGGCTGAACCGGGATTTCCTGAAAGGTCATCTGGTTGTGCAGGCCTTCGCCACCCTGAGTAAGCAGGCCGATTTCGCCTCTGGCGGTTGCGTAGAAAATACCTGTGCCTTCAGCGGTGATCGAGGCTTTCAACAGCTGATCAGGGAACCAGTGCTCCCAGATCTGTTCGCCGGCCGGGTTGAGCTTGATGATCTGCCCTGCATTCGAAAACAGCAGGGTTTCGCCTGTTTTTGACGCAAATGAGACACCGGTGATTTTGTGTCCCTTGTCGCCTTTCCAGATGCCAAAGCTTTTTACCAGATTCAGGCAGAAGGTTTTGCCGCTGTCGGTTACGGCAATGGCAGCCTGACCATCTTCACTGAGTTCAAGATCGGTTATGGTGCCAAGGCCCATGAAAGCGTCATAAGGTTTGCCATTGTGGTTGACGGCCGAAATCCCTTCGCCGCGGTCATCGAAACAGGGAAAAGCGGTTGTCTGACCGAGAGCCGAAATGGCGATGGTTGCCGGGCGGCGCATCAGATTGCGGTAAGCCCATTTAACTCTCAGGCTGCGGTCTGCACCGATAATCGCCGGGTCGCTTGTAACAAAGGCAAACGAATCGCCGGAAGCGCTGATTTTTCCGATCGCTGCCGGAAACGGGCGCTTGCGCCAGAGAGTTGCCCCTTCGGGGCCGAAGAGCAGAGAGTGTTTGTCGTTGTCGACCGCCAGCACTTCAAGAGTGTCGGCCAGTGAAATAGAAATCAGTTCCTGACCCGGGTTGCGGTGCCAGAGTTCCTGGCCGTAACTGTTGAACAGGCGCAGAACCGACTGGTCGTCGTAAGTGACAAAGCTGTGGTGGTCGCTGGCGAAATCAAGCAGCTTCAGTCCAGGTACCTGAATGTGCCAGGCCTTCTGAAAGCTGGTTTTCGGTTTTTCGCCGGTCATTGTGCTTTTCCTCCCGCCGACATTTCAACAAAAGATATCACATTTGCCTTAAATCACAATAAGAATTAATCGTTCAGAATCTTACCGACCCTGCCGAATTGTTTGCCATCATGAACGCAAAATTGTTAAAAACTGCTGTGATCATCGGTTTCTCGGTGTTTCTGACCGGCTGTCAGATGGGTGGCAGCAAAGACAGCGGAACTCAGCCGACTTCAGGTTATTACCAGACTGGCACCGCTTCCTGGTATGGGGCAGAATACCACGGTCGCCCAACCGCTTCAGGCGACAAGTTCGACAAAAACGCCCTGACTGCAGCTCATCGCGATCTGGCATTCGACACCTGGGTCGAAGTCACCAATCTCAGCAATGGGCGCCGGGTAACGGTTCGTATCAACGACCGCGGTCCGACGATCATGTCAAGAATCATCGATCTCTCAGAGAGAGCTGCTGATGAGATCGGTATGAAGCTCGCAGGTCTGGCGACGGTTACCCTCGAAATCGTCGGGGCGCCTTAAATCAGAGCCCCTTGTTCTCGTTTTCGTCTTTGGGCGAGTAGCGGTGGTTCTCGTAAATGGCCCAGCCATTCAGACGGCCGCTTTTTCCTTTATAGGGTGTAGTGACTGTGCCGCCACGGGCATCGAACTTATATTTACCGTAAAACTGTACCAGACGACCAACTTCTAGCTTGAGGGTTTCTGACCCGGTGATCTGGTAATGAAAATCGTACTCAATGCGGTTATCGCGGCTTTTCAGGCGGCAGCTGACCGTATCGGTGGCAACCTGCTGATAGAGCTGAATGATATTGCCACCGTCGCGCACTTCCGCTTCAGGCAACTGCTGTTCAAACGCATCGGCTACGGTCAGATCCTGGCTGAAGTAGTTGGCCAGAATAAAAATGGTAAAAACGACTATCGGTATGGCAACCAGAATGGCTTTGTCCTGCCAGGTGAGTTCAGGTGGTCTCTTGGTCACTGATTCCTTCTCCGTGTTCGATTTAGGTTTATGCACAATA
>DAOQWI010000071.1:6163-8909 GCA_035342015.1 Candidatus Ozemibacteraceae bacterium
TTGTCGATTGATTAACTACGGCATCTTAAAAAGGAATTCATGGAAGGGTTCCAAGATTACAAAAGACAAGTTCCTGACCTCAAGGAAACTGCAAGGAGCGCGACGTGTGGAATAATCTTAGAGCAAGACACTATTCGGTTCTCATACTTCTGGCAATTGTGGCGCTGGAAACCTCAGCCATCGCGATTGACAGATTTATCAACCGCGAAAGCGAAACCGCGTTTGCTATCGAAAGCCCTTTCCAGAATAATCCTTTCATTCAGAGCTTTCGCATGGCCGATGCCAGCTGTGCTGTTCTCCCGGTAAAAGTCAGCAACAGAAAGTCTTCCACACCCGCCGCTGTTGCCGAAAAAGTTGCCGTTTCTCAGAACGCACCTGTTAAAACCATTTCAGCCGATTTTATCGCCGCTGCCGGTGAAAAAGAAGAATTCAAAAACTTCGTTGAATACTCTGTGCAGCCCGGTGATTCGCTTTCGAACATCGCCAACCTGTTTGGTGCCGAAACTGCTGCTCTTAAAAGAGTGAACAGAATCGACGACCGCCACAGCATTCAGGCCGGTCAGACAATCAAGGTTCCGATGCCCACCAGTGCTCTCTATTACACTGTAAGAAAAGGCGATTCTCTTTCCCGCATCGCCAGCCGCTTCAGAGTTCCGCTTCAGGAACTGGTCGAATCGAACAACCTGAAAACTCACATGCTTGTTGCCGACCAGCGCATCAAGATTCCGGTAGCCGTCGGCAAACCCGAAATCGCCATCGTAAAGCCCGCTGACAGCATGGTTGAAGTTGGCAGAAAACTTGACATGGTTCGCGAAGCCAGAACCACCATCGTGCCCGAGCAGAAACTTGAAATGATCAAGCTTGAAAAGGTACAGATGGCAATTGCCCCGGCCGCAAAACCGAAAATCGAATTTGTCGAAAAAGCTGCAGTTACCCAGACTCAGGAAAAGGCCGCCATGGTTTCTGCCGTGAAGCCGGTTGAAGTAGCCCCGGTTTCTGCTGACCGAATCGCTGCCAGCAAAATCGACAATGCGGCACCGAAGGTTGCGGCTCCGAAGATCGAAGTAGAAAAAGAAGCTCGTGAAATCGCTTACACTGTTGCCCAGGGTGACAGTCTGCTTAAGATTGCCAATCGCTTCAACACCACGGTTGCTCAGCTTCAGGCCGACAACAACCTCAAAGGCACTTTCCTTAAAGTTGGTCAGGAAATCAAAATCAACCCCGACAAAAAGCTTTATCGTGTCGTAAAGGCCGAAGAAGCCAAACCCGAAACCCCGGTTGCTGCCAGCATGGTAGAACACCAGGTTAAGGGTGGTGAATCACTGTCACTGATCGCCAGAAGATATCGCACTACCATTGGCGCCATCGTTGCCGCCAACAATATGACCAACACCGTTGTCATGGCCGGTCAGAGCATCAGGATTCCGGCAGGTAAAAAGGGTTCGAACGAAGAAGTAAAAGATTTCAAAGTGGTAAAGAGCCGCTCTGAAGTTACCCGCGCCAGCTGGAAAATGCCGGTAAGAGGTCGCCTCTCTGATAAATACGGCTGGAGAAACCACCCTGTATATCGCAAGCGCTTGTTTCATGCCGGTATCGATATCGCCGCTCCCAAGGGTTCGCCGATCGCCGCCGCCTCAAGCGGTAAGGTAATCTATGCCGGTCGCCGCCCTGGCTACGGCAACCTGGTTATCGTCAGCCACGCCGGCGGTTTCTCGACCAGATATGCACACTGCAGCTCAATTCTGGTTAAAAAAGGCCAGACCGTCAGAGCCGGTCAGGTTGTCGCCCGCGTTGGTGCCACCGGCGTTGCCACTGGTAATCACCTGCATTTCGAAGTGCGCAAGAATGGTAAACCGCAGAATCCGCTCAGCTACCTGAAATAACTTCTGCAGCGAGGCCCGGTCCTTGATGAAAGCTCTTCCAACATGAAAAACACCGCCAGAAAAACAATGCTTGTTCTGGCGGTTTTTCTGATCTTCATCGGCAACGGTTTCACCGCCAGCAGACAGGATCAGATGACCGAAAGTGCGCCCGGCAGTGACGGGCGTTCGGTGCTTTTTCCGGCAGTTAATTACGACCGCGAATTTTTCAACCCGCTGGCAATACCTGAATTGAAAGCCCCGACCGCAATTGACCGACCGCGTGGCATTGTCGTAAACAGCCAGTCTGGCGAAATTGGCGGTTATGAACTGAAAACCGCGCAGGACCCACGCTTTTCCGCGATGGGTGACCCGCACCGCGAATATTTTGTACCAGCCTCAGAAGCCCGTCCGCCGGCTCCGGCCATGAGTATTCCGGTGCTCGATCAGAGACCGCCGCAGTATTACGATATCAACGAATGGGATGAACAGCGCCTGTTCAGTTCGAATCTCTATACCGATACCGGTATCTACTCGACCTGGGTCAAGGGCGACAAGCACCTGTCTGCCCGTGATGAGGGGCAGTTCTATGAAACCAACTACCGTTACGAGCTTTTTTCGACGCGGCGCAACGGCGATTCTCTCGAAGTTAACGTCGATGCTACCCATACCAATGATAAAAGACCGTATCGTGATGGCTTTACCCTGAATCAGCTGACGGTCGATTCGCGCACCGACCGGTCAAGGCTGGTGCTGGGCCACGCTTTTCCTGAAATGTCAGAATACAGTATGACCCAGAATCTGCTAGGCGTCTACGGCGTGCAGGAATTCGACTACACGAAGGTCAGCGGTTTCGGTGGTTATTATGCTCTCGAAAAGGACGACCT
>DAOQWI010000071.1:9009-15510 GCA_035342015.1 Candidatus Ozemibacteraceae bacterium
GGGTTAAAACCGGTTATGAACGCGAAAACTTTCGGGCCGAAGCCGGCCTCGAACAGGCTGATACTGCCTTTATTACGCCGCTGGGCCAGTCGCCCCGTGACGAACGCGCCTATTTTGCCAGGTTTTATTATGAGCTGAATCAGTATATCAGCACCAGACTTGGCCAGCGCATTGCCCGCGACAACCTCGCCAATTACCAGCGTTCGACGATTGTCAGAGAGCAGCCCGAACTGCAGGTTACCGTTCGCCCGAGCGACTATTACCGGCACATGCGCATCGACTTTTTCTATCAGCCGCTGCATGAATATTCAGAGAATTCTGGTTTCATGAACCGCTACAAAGATCTGTTATGGCTCGAATTCAACCATCGGGCCGGCCAGATGCTCTATTTTGCCGGGCTCAGCCAGACCATCGACAAAGATGACGTCAATGTCCTCAATGACCGTGATATTCAGCGCCTCGACTTCAGTCTTACCTGGGAATACGACAAACTTAACCGTCTCTACAGCACCTATGCCATCGAAAGGCTCACTTATAAAAGAGCCGGCGGCTATGATAAAACCTCCTGGGCCGGTATCGGCGGCAGTTCCCGGTTTCACGAGAATGTGCTGCTGCGAGTCGATTATCAACGCGAAAACGTCGATCCGCTGACCGTCAGCTCGAAGCATGACCGGCTGAATCTGTCACTTACCCGCGAATACAGCCCGACTGCCCGGCTGATTATTGATCTTGAAGGCAACCGCAGCGAATTTGCCGGTAATACTGGTGAATTTGACGATTATACCGCAAAAATGCGTTATTTGAAGGCTTTCTGATGCAACGAACCATTATTAAACTGCTGGTCGTAACCCTGTTGCTGTTGAGCTGCAGCGGCACCGTTTTCGCTGCTGCCAGATCGATCAGACCTGAGTTGCAGCCCGGGCACAGCTTTATCGATGGCCAGTTGTTTGTAATGATGGCCGATGGGCCGACCTATTACTGTCAGCCCGGCCAGAAGACCTGGCAGCGAATTCAGCAGGGTCAGACTCTCCCCGATGGCTACAGTGTGCGCACCGCTGCGCATGGTTACCTGATTCTGTCATGGGGCGCCAACAACATCATTCTTGTTAAACCCGAATCCGGCTTGAGGGTTGTGGTTCAACCCAAAGCCGTGGTTCAGCTGATTCTGCAGCTGCATCGGGCCGAGATAATGGTTGCGGCAAGAGATTCCGGTCTCATTGAAATCGAGGGCCGGCACGGTAATCTGTTGGTGAACCATGGTGACAGCAGTATTATCAGCAATGACAATGGTGAACTGGTTAAAGCCGTGAAGGGTCAGGCGGGTTTCAGGTTGCGCGGCAATGCTGAACCTCTGATGGTCGCTGAGAGTTATGCTCTTGAAGTGGCTCCCGACGGGCGCGAAAAACCGTTGGTCAGGTTTGACCCGGGCAGCGAATATGAATCTTTCAGACGCTTTGCCACCTGGTTGAACCGCTTTGACAGCATGCATCGCGGTCAGTCGAGCGAAGTGCCGTTCAAAATCGACTCGGTAAAGATAAATGGCGAATTTATCAGCAGCCTGCCCCAGGAAAACGGTCTGCATGTATTGCCTACGCCTGATGGCCGCCTGCCGGCATCTGTGCTGATGCAGGTTAAAATAACCCCTTATCCGGGCCCGACCCACAGATTCGAGCTGTATCTTGGCAAAGACCTTGTCTATGTAATGCGTGAAGGGCGTGAGGATTATTTTGAAGTAAATTTTAAAATTCCTTCGTTCCCTGAGTTCACCGCTACCATTCATCAGGTCGATTCTCTTGACCGCCGGGTGCGTATCTTTTCAGCCGGCTTCACCTTTCACAGCCGCCGTGCCGTCGAAGACCGCGCCAGACTTTTCTGCCGCGAGTTTTCTGACGCCTTTGCCCGCCGCGACCAGAATTGGCTGCGAACTGCCATTTCCCGCGATTACCGCGACTGGCAGGGCAATACCTGGTTCGATTTCAACAATATGGCCGACGATACGTTGCGTCGCTACCGCGACGTGCGCCTGACTCTGCACCCTTTCAGATTCGAGCAGAAAGACGGCAAGCTGCTGGTGACTCTTAATTACCGGCTTTCAGCGCTGACCGCCGATTGGAACTACAGATTCGAAGATCGCGGCACCGATATTCTCACTCTTGGCGTTGAAGATGGTGAAATGAAGCTGTTCTCAAAAGTTGCCGGCCTGTTTTTCAATCGTCTCAAGGTAGCCGTCGACCTGCGGCAGGGCATTCTGCGCGGGCGTGTTTATGATGAGCGCACCCGCCGGCCGCTTGAAGGCGTCAGCGTTGAAGTCAGGGGCACCAGCTACAAAACAGTTAGTGATTCGATGGGAGAGTATGTGATCTACAACCTCCCACCGGGAAAACACGATGTCAGATTCTACAAGAATGGTTATGGCGAACTTACTGCCACGACCGTGACTTTGAAAGCCGCAGGTGAGCAGTTCTGATGATAAGAAAACAGTCGCAAGTCAATTTCTGGGTTCTGGCCGCGATTCTGGCTGTGGCATTTCTGCCCGGCTGCCTTAATCATGCTGCCGAAGAAAATGGCATGGGTACACTTACCGGTGCTCTGGCGGTTGCCAGAAGTTCACAGCTGGTTGCCATAAGCGGCGATTCACAGGTTGTGATTCCGGTCGACAGCGAAGGGCGCTTTCAGGCCCGTCTGGCGCCAGGAGTTTATCAGCTGATGCTGCAGGCATCTGATGGTCAGTTGACCCTTATTCGCAAGACGGTTCAGATCGACAATAATATGACCTGCACGGTTGTCGACACCGATATGGTGCCGATGCCGCAGGTGCTTTCGGTTTCGGTGCCGCTGGTCTATTCAACCTCTGCGGTCATAGAATGGGAAACCAGCATTGAATCTGATGGCTATGTCGAATATGGCGCCAGTGAACTTTATGGTTATTCAAGTTATGCTACGACCGAGCTGAAAAAGCGGCACCGCATTCAACTCTACAGCCTTCTGCCCGCGACCACTTATCATTTCAGAGTGGTTGCCAGCCGCTACAATCTCGATTCGACCCGCACCTGGTCACGCAATTTTTCATTCACCACCGAACCTTGATCTGCGTTTCTGAAGCGTTCCGGCTCAACTGATTAAGCTTAACGGGCCGATGTGACGATAGTAACTGCAGGGCATTGAAAATGCCCGTCAATGCTATTCTGGAGGCACAACATGAACGCGTTTTTCATCGGAATCGGCGGTATGGGCATGAGCGGGCTCGCCAGGATCCTGCACTGCGAAGGCTTCAAGGTTGCCGGTTCAGATCGTAATCTCGATGGCGACTACTGCCGCAGACTGCAGGAACTCGGCGTCAGAATCTACCCCCAGGATGGCAAAGGCCCCGAACTGTTCATGCAGCAGTGCGGTCTGCAGGCTTCTGAATTTAAAATCGTCAAATCCACCGCCGTCGAAAACCAGGTTCCTGACGTGCAGACTGCCGAAAAACTCGGGGTCGAACAGATTATGCGCTCCGATCTTCTGGCCATGATGTTCAACGCAAAAAAGGGTATTGCCATCGGCGGGACCGCCGGCAAAACTACAACTACCGGTCTGGTTGCCTGGATTCTCAAACATGCCGGCCGTGAACCATCGTGCGCAGTTGGCGGCATCATGGCAGGCCTCGATACCAACGCTTTCATGGGCGAAGGCCCGCATTTCGTCATCGAAGCCGATGAATCAGACGGTTCGATCGTCAAATACCGGCCGTGGATATCTGTAGTCACCAATATTTCACGCGATCATAAAACTCTTGATGAACTCAAACAACTGTTTGCCACATTTTTCGACAACACCGACGACACTGGTATGCGCCTTGTCTGCGCCGATGATCAGCATGCCATGAGCCTGGCAAAAATGTGTCGGGGCCAGGTCAGCACTTACGGTCTCAAGGCACAGGCTGATTTTCGTGCCACCGACGTGAGAATTGACACCGATACCGCTGAATTCAGTGTCGATGGTGTCAGGTTCAGCGTTCGCATGCCTGGCGAACACAATGTGCTGAATGCGCTTGCGGCGATTGCCACGGCGAGAACCTGCGGCCTGAGCCTCGAAGAAATTGCCGCGGCCCTGCACGCTTTTCCCGGTATGAAAAGACGTTTTGAAAAAATCGGCACCATCAATGGGGTTACCGTCATCGACGATTTCGCCCATAACCCGGCCGAAATTGCCGCTGCGGTTCAGGCTGCCCGCAAAGCTTCTACCCGTCGCTTTATCGTTTATCAGCCGCACGGGTTTGGGCCAACCAGCTTTACTCGTGATGATCTGATCGAAGTTTTCAGCAATCTCAAAGAGAACGAATTTCTTTTTCTCGATGATATTTTCTACGGTGGTGGCACGGTCAGCCGTGATATCACCTCGGAAGAAATTGTTAAAACTGTGCGACAGCGCTTCAAAAACGCTTTTTATACAGGCAGTCGCGACGAAATCGTCGCCAGAATCTCAGCCGAAGCTGAAAGCGGTGATATGGTTCTGGTAATGGGGGCTCGCGATATTAACGTCATCTGCAGGCAGATTCTTGAAAGGCTTCCGGCAAGGCAGAAATGTGCCGCCTGAAAATCCCGGCCGGTTGTGGTAGAATGAAGGCATAAAGTCAAACAGGAAGCCACCCTATGAAAACAAGCCTGGTATTTACTCTGCCGCCAAGTTCTTTGCGCATCGGCCTTTTAGAGGCCCGCGATGTAACCATCAAGCCATCGTCTGACAGTTACCGTGAGCGTGTAATTAACGAGGTGCGGCCGTTTCTTTCGCCTGATTTCATGTACCCCGACCATAAGCAGAAGGGCGTCAGAAGTCTGCTGAAAACTTTTGGCTTTCATCCTTCCGGTCGCAGCCGCCCGGCTTCTGAATTTCTTTTTAAAGACCTGCAGAACCGCGGTGAATTCAACTTTATCAACAACGCTGTCGATATCAACAACCACATTTCGCTGCTTTCGCACCTGCCGATCAGCGTTATCGATCTTGATAAGTCGGGTTATGATCTCTGCATACGGGTTGGTTTTGACGATGAGTCGTATATTTTTAACCGCGAAGGCCATGAGCTGGCGCTGAAAAAATTGCTCGTCATAGCCCGGCACGGAGGCGACCGCCAGGCTTTTGGCAGCCCGGTCAAAGATTCGCAGGCGACCAAGGTTTTTGCCGAAACGAAGAACCTCGCCTTTTTCGTATATACTTCGAGCAACATCACCCCTGAAGATGAACTGCACCGTCTGCTCAATCAGATGGGTCAGTTCATGAAGAACGAGACTGGCGCCGCTGAAGTTGTCAGCCAGGTGCTCGATGCCTGCCCCTGAAATGAATTGACCGGCTGAAGCTGCGCATCCGCAGTTATACCGATTTTGACAGGAAATTTTAACTGGTGGCGCGGGAGGAAAAATGAAAAGATTAATGCTGCTGCTGTTTTGTGTGGCTCTGCTGGCGTTGCCCGGCTGTCTCGGCAAATCGATCGAGGCGAAGCTTGAAAAAGATCTCGGCTCAAAAGACACTGCGGTGCGCCTTGAAGCTGCGAAAAAACTCGGTGACGTCGCAACCGCCGAGGCTGTCAGACTGTTACTTCTGCATCGCGATGACCCCGATTTCAGAGTAAAAGAAGAGATTCAGCGCTCGCTCAAAAAAATCGACCGCCGCACTTTCCTGAATTAGTGCTGGTTTAAACGGCGGCGGCAGGGGCGGGCTTCTGTTCTGCGACGAACGAGAAGATGAGAACCCAGAAGCAGAGAATCAGTGAGGCTACCGGCAGCTGCAGGGCTGTCGGCATCGAGTAGACGAGCATGACGCCAGGTATCCAGACGCACCAGCCGGCGACGACTACCGGCAGAACCTTGACCAGGGCAAACTGTGCCGTCAGTATTCGTCGCACCGCTTCAGCTCTGATGCCATTTTCACGCAGAAAAAATATTGTAACCAGCAGAAAATTCGCGACCGGACTGTAGACGAACTGGTCGACAAAAGCCTTGAACAGCAGTGTCTGCAGGCCGTTGCCTTCGCCAAACCACAGGGCCTGATAGCTGTAGAAAATGTCGGTGATGATGCCTATGCAGCCGAACAGCAGTCCGACAAACAGCAGATTATGCAGGTTTCTGACGCTCATTTTACCCTGCTGAAAGAAGATGATTTTCAGTATTTCCGGCAGCAAAGCCGCAGACAATACATAAACCCCGAACGAAAACGGGTAACCGACCGAACTCTTAAGCGCCGAAACCTTGCCAAGCCCGCTGCTGAAAGTGGCGCTCGTCGCGTTCGCCGCAAAAAACAGCAGCATGAATACCCAGAGTATCGCACCGGGCTTGATATTGGCCTTGAACGCCAGCTTGATCTGTGAAACCGCTTCGACGACGGGCATAGGTGTAACTGTCTCCTGAGTATGCATCAATTGTGCCTTACCTCAGAATACCCCAAACCCCGCCGAAATAAAAGCCACGAATTATATAAGAGCGCATTGAATTTTTATACTGATTCGTCCGGCGCGGCCTATCAGCC
>DAOQWI010000072.1:0-4260 GCA_035342015.1 Candidatus Ozemibacteraceae bacterium
CAGCGCATGAACATCGTCACTCTGGGTATTTCTGACGAAAACAGCAAGCTGTCAGAAGAGATCAAAGACGCGCTGCGCAAGGGTGACATTGGCGTCACCGTCGCCCCGACCCGCAACCCCTACGAAATCAGTCTGCTGCAGACCCTGCACGGTATCGCACCCTACAATATCAGCGCCATAACCCAGTGGCACAATCTCTATCGCCAGAACAACGCCAAGATCAACTGCCATGCGATTCTCACCAACGATGCCTACCCGGTGCTGTGGTCGAGCTATGGTCTGATTCCGGCCAAGAAGCTCGAAGAGCATTACATGGTCTATCTGCTGCTGCGCTATGAACTGATTGCCGACAACATTCAGAACAAATACGGCATCGAATACAACGACGAACTGGTACAGTATGAGCTCTGGTATCAGCAGGATAAACCGCAGCCGATCGGCCGCACCATCACCCAGTTGTTCGATTACCTGAAGAACAACACCATGGGCATCTACCTGATCAGAAGCGTTTATAACGAATACTGGAAATCACTGCCATTCCCGAAACAACGTGAAGTCATCACTAAATATCTGCCAATCATGACCGACAAGGTTAAAAAGCTTGAAGACGCGATCGAAGAAGAAATCAAGAAAAACCACGAAGTCAGCGCTTCCAGTGACGAACTGCTGTCGATCAAACGCGGTATTCTTCGTATTCTTCAGGACTACAACGAACAGTTCAATCATATCCTGAGCCAGCGCCCTTCCGGCACCATTGAGGGCGAAGTGGCCAAATAAGCCATTAACCATGAAAAGCGGCGGAAACTATCTGCCGCTTTTTTAATGGAAGAGGTTGTGTTATCAGATGAAAGTTGCAAAAAAAGCGGGCGGGCAGAACCCTCAGGCCGAAATTCGTGACCTGCAGCGCACCGTAATCGAACTGCGTACTGAACTCGAAAGACGGCAGATAATGATTGACGACGCCGTGCAGGCCGCCAAAAGAGATTCAGCCCTAGAAATTGGACAGCTCAAGGCAACCATTGGCGAACTGCGCAACGAGCTTGAACGCCTCGGAATTCAGCGCGACCAGGAAGTTCAGAAAGCGCTTTCCAGCCGCCAGGATGAAATCACCCAGCTGAAAAAACATATCGAAGATCTGCGTTCAAAGCTTGAAGGCCTTCTGAGCGAAAAAGACGCGGCAGTTCAGGCCGTGCACCTCAGCTACACCGGAGAAATTCAGCAATTAAGGGCGATGGCCGGCAAGCTTCGCGAAGAGCTTGAATTGAGCCGGGTCGAAAAAGAAAATGCCGTTCATAAAGCCGGCATGCAGGCAAAAAATGAGATAAATCAGCTGCAAGAAACAATACAGGCAATGCGACACCAGATGGAACGGCTGAAAGCCTGAAAGCAGTTCAAAAGGATAATCAGATGGCAGAAAAACAGAAGAAAAAACCGGGAAAATCTGGCAAAATTGCAGTCAACAGCCCTGCAACCATCATAAGAAATCAGAAAAAACGACTTGCAGAGGCAGAACTGCTTCTCGGCATCTCAAAAAGCATGTCGGCCATGAATTCACTTGACGCGGTTCTTAAAATCCTTGTTGAGACTGCGACCTCGAAGCTAAATGCCGAGCGTGGTTCGCTGTTTCTGATTGACCATAATACCAACGAATTGTATTCGCGCGTTGCCATGGGCAACTTCATGCGCGAGATCCGTATTCTCAACACAAGTGGGGTTGCCGGGTATGTTTTCACCAAGGGTGAAGGCGTGATCATACCCGACGCTTATGCCGATCCGCGCTTTAACCGAAACATCGATGAACAGACCGGGTTTGTGACCCGCAATATTCTCTGCGTACCCATAAAAACCGCCAGAGGCGAAACGATGGCGGTCGCGCAGGTTCTCAACAAGAAAAAGGGCAGGTTCAATCAGCACGACCTGCGTCTGTTGCAGGCGATGATGGAACAGGGCGCCATGGCCCTGCAGAGCCTGCAGTTTATCGAGCAGATGGAAACCATTCGCAAGCAGGAACTGGAGTTCATCAATGTTGTCTCAGAAATGACCTCTGACATCAAGCTTGGTTCACTGCTGCAGAATGTTATGGCCGAGGCGACGCGCATGCTGAATGCCGAGCGTTCGACCCTGTTTCTGCACGACGAAAAGACCAACGAACTCTGGTCAGAAGTCGGACAGGGTCTTGAATCTGCCCAGATCAGGCTGCCAAGCCATGTCGGTATTGCCGGCGCAGTATTTCAATCGAGCCGCACAATCAACATTCCCTACGCTTACGCTGATCTTCGCTTCAACCCGTCATTCGACAAGAAAACCGGTTTTTTTACCCGCTCGATTTTATGTGTACCGGTAATTAATAAAAACGGCCGAACTATCGGCGTCACACAGGTTTTAAACAAGCACGGCGGCCCGTTCAGCCATGAAGATGAGGCCCGCCTGCGCGCATTTACCGCTCAGGTGTCGATCGCTCTCGAAAACGCGAAACTTTTCGCTGACGTTCAGGCGATGAAGAACTATAACGAAGCGATGCTCGAATCGATGTCGAATGGGCTGATCACCCTCGATGCCGCGGGGAAAATCGCGACCTGCAACGCTGCCTGCGCGAGAATTCTCAGAACTTCCGGCCCGGCAATACTGAACCGTCCGGCCTCAGATGTGTTTTCTGGCGAAAATCAGTGGGTAATGGAAAAACTGCAACTGGTAATGGAAACCCAGCAGCAACAGACAGTTGTCGACGCACCGCTGAAGATTCAGGAAGAAAAACTCTCGGTGAATCTGACGGTACAGCCGTTGCTCAACATCGATCAGAAGCGCATCGGCTCAATGATCGTCATCGAAGATATCAGCACCGAAAAACGTCTTAAGTCAACCATGTCACGTTACATGGACCCGGCCATTGCCGACCGGTTGCTGGCAACAGGCACCGAAATCCTGGGCGGCACGAGCGTTGAATGTACCGTTCTATTTGCCGATGTCAGAGGTTTTACAACCTTAACCGAACAACTTGGCCCGCAAGGTACAGTAGCCCTGCTCAACGAGTATTTCACTCTGATGGTCGATTGTATTCAACAGGAGAACGGTATGCTCGACAAGTTCATTGGCGACGCCATCATGGCAGCCTTTGGCATACCGGTCGGGCATGAAGATGACGCTGATCGGGCTGTTCGGGCAGCGATTGCAATGATCGAAACCCTCAACAAATGGAATCTGCAGCGGACCACTGACGGCCGATTACCGGTCAATATAGGCATAGGGCTCAACACCGACACCGTGGTTTCTGGAAACATCGGCTCAAGCAAGCGCATGGACTTTACAATTATCGGCGACGGCGTCAACCTTGCCGCCCGTCTCGAGTCTGCCTGCAAACAATACGGATCGAAGATTCTTATCAGCGAGTTCACGATGCGCAGACTGAAAGGCACCTACCGTCTGCGTGAAATCGATCTGGTAGTGGTAAAGGGCAAAACCAGACCGGTAGCCATCTACGAAGTGCTTTCATACCATACGCGTGAAAGCTTCCCCGGAATTGGTGAGGTCATGGGTCTTTTCAAAGACGGTCTGGCCGCTTACCGTGCCAGGAAATGGGATGCCGCGATCAAGATTTTCGGTGATTGTCTGAAAATCAACCCGAACGATAAACCCAGCAAAATTTATATCGATCGTGCACAATTTCTCAAGCAGACCCCACCACCTGAAGACTGGGCCGGCGTCTGGGTCATGGAATCGAAGTAGAATACAGTGCGATCTCGTGCCCCACGCCCCAGAAAAACAATATGGCTGTCAATAGATATATAAAAACGTAAAACCAGTAATAAACCGGTCTCTTCGCCCGGAGATACTTCCAGAATTCGATACTGGTACGACCGGTTACCAGGGCATGAATAAAAAGCCCCGCGTGAATAAAACCGAACAGGGCAAAATAAAGAATGTAATAAAGATGCTCATTGAAAGAATTCATCGCCCCTGATTATAATCGCATTCAGGCGAGTTCAGTCACGAATTTTCAGCGAGCAGATTTTAGTCACAATGCAATAAAACTTGATTTTATGAAAACTTTGCAGTAGTGTACACGCCTATTCGTTTACAACGAAAACGACTGAACTTATCGTTCTTGTTCAAGGAGAAAAATATGAGAAAGCTCGCTCTTGGTCTTGTTCTTTGTGGTGCTATGGCTGTTGTAGGCTGCGGTTCTGAACCTGCAAAACCGGCTGATGCAAACGCTACTACCGCTGCTCCGGCCGCTGCTCCCGCAGCTGCAACAACCCCTGA
>DAOQWI010000072.1:4360-15100 GCA_035342015.1 Candidatus Ozemibacteraceae bacterium
GAAACTCCGGCTCCCACCGGCAACTGATAGCTAATACCGGCCGGGGCATGCATAGGCATGCCCCGGCCTTACTTTAGCAGGGAAATTTTCCCGATTTAAACATCAGATTTTCCCCACACATCCGAAACATCGAACCGACTCAACCACAAAATCCGCATCTAGCCGGCATTTCACAACCTGGCACATTTCATGCGTATTACCTTTCAGCCGGATAATTTCACTGAAAGGCTGAGTATGAGCACCCCCAATTACATCGGAGCACTGATACTTTCTGCGGTAGTTGCGTTTCCGGTTTTTCAGAGCGGCTCTCTCACAAGTTTCATCAATCTGCCGGCAGCCATCGTAATCATAATGGGAGTTGCCGGAGCAGTTCTTTTTTCCGCAAACCCGGGCCAGACACAGGCTGGCAAACTGAATGCCATCGGCCAGGGCGCATGGATATCAGGAATAGTGGCCTGTATCGGCAGCCTGGTAATAGTTCTGACAAATCTGGCCGAGCCCGAAAGTATTGGCCCCAACCTTGCAGTAAGCCTGATGAGCATGCTATATGGTGCTACCGTCAGACTATTCTGCAGTATTTTCAGTTTAAGGCAGACTTGAGCTCTCCTCTGATTTTCCCCCCACCCAATATCCAACCCAACCTTTCTTAGCGGCGACAGACGGGCTGCAGTAAATGCCCGAGCTGTCGGCCGCTAATTTTTTTTCATTCTTGCCCTTGCTAAAATTACTTTCCTTGTGATCATTCCCTGTATGATTCGTGGCAGTTGTGGTATCATGTGGGCAATTCAAATGATCACGGGGTGAGACAGATGGTAGAAGTTGCTCCAGGAGGCGAAAGGCTAAGAATTCCCGTCTGGAAATATATATTGTTTCTGGTCTTGTTCATGCTTCTATGCCTGGGTATCCTATGGTATCTGATGGCATCCAGCTTTGGGGCCTCCAACTCTCTTCTGGAAACGCTGAGACGCTACCTGACATTCTTCAGCTCATACCACCCGAACCTCAAGCCCGAAGACGATTTCAGCAATGCTCTGCGCATTCACGGTATCGAAAAGAATGAGCCGAAGAAATTTTACATATTCGTGTCGATGACTGACAAAGACGGCAGCCCGATAAAAGTCGTCAACGCCGGCAATGTTACTCTTGCCGCCAAAGACAAAAATGGCGCCGATCTCAATGCTGTCGTCGAAAGAGTGAGACCACTGCACGCCTACCAGGCCATGACTGACCCGATGAGCTATTCGTGCGTCATGGATTATTCAGGCAGCATGTTTCCTGAGGATCTGACCGCCATTGAAAAGAATTTTTCTGACCTTATCGGCCAGATACTGATCCCGTTCTCTGCCGGCGTCATCAAGTTCAACAATAAAGTTAACGAGATACAGCCACTCACTACCGACAAAAACGCTGTCACAGCCGCAATTCAGAAGCGTATCAATCTGCAGAATACCGCATTGTTCGACGGCATAGATACCGGGGTCGATAAGATTCAGACCCGGCCGCACCTCAGGTTCGTCATTCTGACCACCGACGGCAACGACAATGCTTCAACTGCAAGTATTGACGATGTTATCCGTCGCTGCCAGATCCACAATATTTCAGTATTCGTATTTGGCTTCGGCTGGCTGGAAGTGACAAATCTGCGCAATCTTTCGAACAGTACCGATGGTTATTATTCGTATGTCCCCGACAGCAGCAAACTTTCAGACTGGTTCAAAAAGCTCGGCCAGATAATCAACAATGTTCAGGTTGTTGAATTCTCGGTCGCCAACGATACGAATCAACCCGGGTCAATCGAACTGACCATCAACGAGGGTGGCAACAAGCTCACCCGAACCCGAACCTGGAAATAAAAGTCAGACGGGCAACCACGGAGGCAACAATGCAGAGCAAATCTTCGTTCAAAGCAATTCTTCTGACCCTTATCGCAATATTGAGCATCACAACGACACTGCGAGCCGAAGTTAACTTCGATTTCGGTCTGCCCCTGTTTGGCATCGAAGAAATAAGATTTGAAAAAACCAAGCCCAGTGACTTCAACCTGACGCTGCTGAAAAAGTACATCTCAGAGCAACCCGGGAACATGCTGGCGCAACTGCACGCCATTTCCCGCTGGTTCAGCCTGATCAAGCTTTCTGACACGCCACGCCGCGACGAACTGATCAAAATGAGCACAAGCCTGTTCAAAAGCACCGGCAAAAAAGACTTCATTCCTGAAGAGCGCCTGCGTGACATCTTTTTTAACGGTCTGCTGCTTGGCATCGATAAGACAAATGACCCTAAAAACGAGAAAGACCACGCCCTTGAAGAGCTCCTGCTCGATTCAGAGGAACGCCTGAGCAAAAATGGAGATTACTGGCTGATTAAGGCCATAATTTTTCAGGCGCTGCGTCACCGGCCAAATGGCTACTTTGAACCAATGAAACCGGAAGAAGATCTCAAACGCGCTCTGACTCTCATTCCCCGTACAGCACATTACTATTATGTCATGGGCCAGGCTTTCAGATTTCTCGGCTCTATGGACACTTCATTGTTTCTGTCGATAGCTTCCTACGAAAAGGCCTCATCACTCGACCCGCGCAATGCCAAGCTGCAGAACTCACTGCTTGGCATCTACATGGGCCTGCACGAAGACTATCAGAGCCGCAACAAACCAGAACCATTCTGGCTTGAAGAGGCGGTTTACAAGAAAATTCTCGAACTTTCACCCAACAATCCGCACGCTCTCAACAATCTCGGCTACCTCTACGCCGAATACGGCGTAAACACCCAGATGGCCCAGGAACTCTGCCAGCGCGCCGTCGATATGGATCCGGCAAACCCTGGCTTCAGAGACAGCCTTGGCTGGGCCGCCTTCAAAAACCGTGATTTTAAGAAAGCAGAAGAAGAGCTCAAAAAGTCTCTGTCGATGAAAATGAATGTCTATGACACACATTATCATCTGGCGACCCTTTATTACGCGACCGGCGAACTCGATAAGGCTGCCGAACATTATCAGGAAGCCATTAAAATCAGACCCGACTCGGCAGAAGCGCTCAATAACCTTGCTTATCTGTATACAGAGCAGAACACCAATATAAAACAGGCGATCGAGATGGCCGAAGCAGCGGTTCAGCTCGAAAAAAACAATGCTTCGTATATCGACACCCTTGGGTGGGCGCATTATCGCGACGGTGACCTCGACAAAGCGCTTGGCTACCTTTTGAAAGCCAACCAGATTGTTTCCGGGCAGGGTGAAGTGCTGCTGCATATCGGTCGGGTTTACCTCGACAAGAACGATTTCGATTCTGCAATCACCTATCTAAAAGAAGCTTTTAAAGCCGACCCGAAACTTAAAGACCCTGATAATTCCCTATATCTGGCCGTGAGATTAAAGTCTTATCACTCAGCACTCGCCGACTACCACACTCTTATGGGCGAAAGAGCGGACAAAGAAAGAATCAACAACATCCTGATGAGCATTGCCCGGCTGTATCAGGAAGAAAAACTCTATGACAAGGCAATCGACGTCACCAAGCTGTGCTCAGATGTAAAATCCGGCATCAGACCTTTAAGTGAGCCCCTTTTCAACAGCTACAGCCTTTCTGCCAATAGCAGTAAGGTATCTCCGGCTATTGATGTGAATCCAGAATCAGAAACTGCGCCTGAACCCCTCCAGACCGGCACTTCTGAGACGCAGGCAACCGGAGAAAACAACGAGACCGAAAAGTCGGCTGACAAGCTTTTCAACGGCCTGCCTCCGGTAAGTTCACACACACTGGTAATTACATTCGGTCCGCAGTTTTTCAGATGGCTCAGCACTTCGATTGCCGGCATGGCCAATTTTGCCGACAAATCGATCACCATTTTCGTCAACAAGCCATTCAGACCCAGAAAAAATGCCGTAATCAGAATCGAAACCGAATCAATCACCGGCACTGCAATGCTCGGACTGCTGTCGAATTACTTTTCTCAACTCAACATTGTGCGCAAAAACGACGAGCAGCCAGACCGCTGTGAATTCGGTCTTGGGAAAAGCCGTATCTACGCCATTGCCGACCGAAACTCTGTCTATCTCAGCGGCCGGCCAATCTCTGAAACTGAACGTATTGAACTCCTCAACCAGCTTTGCCCATTCAATCCAGAAAGCTTTATTGAGCTTATCTATAACTGGAAAAATTTCGAAACTTTCATACCGCAAATGCTGCAACCCTTTGTAAAGAACCCGTTCGCGCCATTCATAAGAATTCATACCAGATACAGCTATAAAGACGGCAACCTGAACGAATTCTCGGCAGCCACCACCGGCAAAGCCGAAAATGACGAATTCATGAAAAGATTCGCCCGCAGCCTTTTCGCTTTCAAGGTTCAGACACAGCAGATGGGTCTCGAAACTGTAATAAAAGTACGTGGCGACGAAGACGTTATATACGTCTCGACCGATTTCGAAAACCTTGCTGGCTGGCTGGCAAAGCGCCTTAACCGCTGGTATGGCCTGGTCAGCAAACTTCTCGAATTATACACATCACGAACAATCTGCATTCTGAACCGCATGCTCTATTCCCCGGAACTTGAAAAAAGCTGCCCGACTGGCGGCTCTATCAGAACCGATGCAGGCAGCGGTCTGATCTATTGCAGTCAGCATAGCGATTTGCCTGCAATTCCGATGATTCTCGATGAACATGCCTGCTGCAGTTACAACCGCAATCGACTTTTCCGATATCTGCAGAATACCAGAGCCATCAATGCCAGTGGCACTCTTGAGACCAGTTCAGTCGAAGAACTGGCGAAAAAACTCGGCGTGCCCCTCTGCCCGACCTCAGGCACCTGGACCCTCGATGAAAAAGGTATCAAATGCAGTGAACATGAAAATTGATTTGCTTTTTTTCTCAAAATAGTCTATTTAAGTAAGACACTAATTGGAGGTAAGAAAGATGCCTGCTGTAAATATTCAAGACAATATCCTTCAGTACCTGAAAGACGAAAAGGAAGCTGTTAAGATCTTTCTGATGAAAGGTTTTCAGATTCAGGGTACAATCCTTGACTTTGACACTTTTGTGATTCTTCTTGAGTCAGAAGGCAAAAAACAGTTGATTTACAAGCATGCTATTTCTACTGTTCAGTTGCCCGACAATTTCAATCTTCCCGGCTGAAGAATAAGTCTTAAGTGAAAAGGCTGCCCGTCTGGGCAGCCTTTTTTTCTTTTCCGGAATTTCGTTACAGAGAGTTCTGTCTAATGTTTCAACAGACGATTTGTTTATTTTTTGCACAGACAAGACCGACCGTCTGTATAAATATTTATCATTAAAGGCTTTGCGCCACAAAATCTGTTTAAAATCGCACCATCAGAGGCCCGAAAAAGTTGGCACGGGTCTTGCGTATATATAAACAACACTGCACGACTATTCGTCAGTTGTCTTCAATCATTCCTTTCCTTGATCAAGGCTGCCTAGAGTGGCCTTTTTTTTTGCCCGGAAAAGGGGTATATTAACGCAGAATAAAAAATCCACCTCTTCGGGAATCCAGATGAAAAAGCTTTTTATCATTCTTGCACTCTTTATTTTTGCTCTCGACACTCAGACAATGGCCCGCAGCGACATAGCCGCCTTCTGCTACCACCAGGTCGAGCCGACCGCAAAAAACAAGTTTTCACTTTCGCTGGACCGCTTCAGAAGCCAGCTTAAATATCTGAAAGACCGCAATTTTGAAAGTCTGAATTCAGAAGAGCTGCTCAAGGCAATAGCATCAGAAACTCCCGATGTCAGCCGCAAAGTCGTATTCACCTTTGACGATGGCTACAAAACTGTATATGACTATGCCTTCCCCGCCATGCAGGAATTCGGCTTCAAGGGCATCGTCTGCATTTACCCTTCGTTTATCGGTTCGTCTCTTGCCATGAGCTGGGCACAGCTGGCAGAACTCATCAAAGCTGGCTGGAGCGTAGAGTGTCATTCAATGAGCCACAGTAATCTGGCTTCTAAATACCACACTCCGGAAGTCGAAAAAGCCTTTCTCGAACACGAGATCGTGGCTTCGCGCCGCCTGATCGAAAACCAGCTCGGCAACAAGGTAAGATTCATGGTCTGGCCCTATGGCGTTTACAGTGACCGCAGCTTGAAAACAGCTATGGATGCAGGCTTTTCCGGCGCCATGACCGTCGATGGCGGCGCCAATTATAAAGGCATGTCACCCTGGCAGATCAAAAGACAGGTCATTTATTCGACCGACGACATGGAAAAATTTCTGATCCGCTTTGGCATGGCGGCTCTGCCCATCACGGAGCACTACCCCGCACCCGGCCAGGTGGTCGAACAGCTTGCGACCTTCAGCTGCCGCATCGACAATCTGTCTGATTATTCACCTGAAAAATACGTGCTGAACGCCAAAGCTACCGGGAAAAAGATCACCTTCAACTTCGACAACCAGACCAGAACATTGACCGCGACCGTCAACAGCCCGTTCGCCTCAGGCAACTACTTTATCGATATTTACCTGCGCGATAAAAAAACCGGTGTTACCGCGCAGCACGGCTGGCTTTTCAGCATCGCCGGCGCCGGCAGCCGAACCAGCTATTAGATTCGCTGCCTGAAGTTCACTTTTTGCCGGTGAAGTTGTCGTATTCTTTGACGCTGATCGATTCTTCGCTGAAGGTCAGCAGATTGTGCACTGCCGGCGCTTCTAGTGGCTTGAAACTGGCACTTCTCAGGTTGGTTGGGTCCCAGAGGCGGCGGCGCAATGTATTCTTGCCGGTATGGGCACCAGAAATAAAATATTCAGGTTCTTTTGCTGCCAGTCTGATGACGCCGCCATAGACACGTTGAATGATGAAACCCGGCTGGCGCATATATTCGAGCCCGCCGGCATTACCGATCTCGTCATCTACTTTGTCGGCAGAATTGCCGATCTGCCAGCGCGATGACCGCCAGGCCGAGCTTACCAGAGATGCGTTTACAGTTATTTCCGGCATATAGATAGCGTCGTTGGGGTCTTTTTTCGCCTCTTCGAACAGGTGGCGCATAATGCCCATGGCGCCGCAATTCGGCATCGGGCCGTTCTCTTCTTCAAGCATCGCCTGTTTCCAGGCCATGGCGAAAACCTGATCCTGTTCGGTCATGGTCAGGTCGCCCGATTTTCTAATAAAGTCTTTAAGAACTTCGATAATTTCAGTTCTGACTTTTTCGTCGCGAATGCCGAATCTGGGGCGGTCAGCCGATCCGGGGGTAAAAAAGTTGATCACGTCTTCCATGTTTGCCTGATAAAGACCGCCACCATTGAGTTCCTTTTTGTTGTAAAGAAAAGCCATGGTGCCATAGCGGGCTTCAAAATAGCCGTCAACACCAAGTTCTCCCAGGCCGACAAGAGATTTGCGGTTATCAGGGTTAAGCGGGCATACCATCGTCTTTATTTCAGCTTCGACCTCAGGAGTAGAAGGATGCATGGCTTGTGCCAGGCAGTAAAGAAAATACGGTTTGATCTCGTTCAGAGCAAACAGGGTCGGTCGGGAAACATCTATAAGAATACGCCCTTCTGACATGATCAGAGCACCGACCTTGTTACGGTCTTTGCCGTTTTCAATCGGGTATTTATAGCGCATATAGCTGTTATCTTCATAAATCTGCACGGTTCTTGGGTTCTGGTTAAAATCTCCGCCGATAACAATATCTTTTGTGCTGTAGATCGTCACGGTGCGGTCTGGGCAACCCCAGATACGCAGCGGCACATCGGCGTAAATCAGAATCTTGTCGCCCTTAAGCTTGCGGATGACTTCGGGTTCGTCTGAGCTGAGACTGTAATCAGTTTCTGCGCCAGCTTCTTCACCATCGGTTTCAGGTGGGTCGGCATCGGTTTCACTGCTCCCGGAGGCATTTTCGGGTTTGGCACCCTTAAAATCACCAAAGTCGATATCGACATAGCGGCTGCGCGTATCATAAGGATTTTTATATTTACCGGCCGGCATAACCTTTTCGTCGATTGTCAGACCGTAAGATTTGCGGTAACGCTCGGCAGTCGCCTTGATTCTTTCGCGCGGCAGCCGGGCAAATTTGATCGGGTGGGCCCCATGGGCGCCATCGAGCAGGTAGCCGTCATGGGTCTCGAACTTGCTGATCTGAACTGAATCATTGGCAGGGGAAAGGGTCATGCTGGTATTATTGGCGAAACCAATGCGGGTATCTTTCAGTGCCCTTATCATGCCGGGGGTTTCGATTTTTTCCATTTCGAACAGCTCATTACCACGGCAGCCACCGCCGGCGGTATTGAAAGTTATCCAGTGATGACCATAAAGTCGCCCGGTTCTGAGATGGTTTTCGCGGTCAAGATATGGCCCGAGAGCTCCCAGATCAAGCATTTCACCGTCATAAAGAAGGTTTTCAGTTGCCGGGTAGCGGCGCTCTATCAGAGCGGTTATTTTACGGCAGGTTGTCTCGTTGATGCCCCAGCCGGCGCCGACTTTAACAACCACTTCAGCACGGGCATACATTTCGCCCTCTTTGAGGGTTTTGGTTTTGGAGTTTTCGCGCGCCCCGTAAACCAGGGCAAAGCGGGCCTTGAATTCACCGGCATCTGAGCCGCCGGAATAAATGCCATTTTTAACGCCGTCGAGATAGATTTTATCCATTTTACCGATCAGAGTTTCGCGGCTCTTGACCGGGCTGACCCAGTAGGCTCCCTCTTTGTCACGAAAGTATCTGTGGGTGTTATAAGCCCGGTTGGCATTCAGTTCGGCTATTATGCAGTTCAAAGCGGCCTCGCCAAGATTCGAAGCCACGAAACGTCTGACATCTTTTGACTGCAGCTGATGATGCCCTGATTTTACCCTGGCGAAAATACTGAAAAAGATCAGCAGCAGAGCGGCAAACCCTATAACAATAAGGTAGCCCGAGCCTTTCCGCCTGTTTGCATATCTGATCATGGGTTGGTGAAAATCTCTTTTCCGCGTTTGTAAAAGCTTGTGTTCATCGATACGTTGTAAACCTGCCCGGTCTCAGTTTCTTTGCGGGTGCGCTCCAGAACCATTTTAACATGAACCAGACTGTTGCCGGTGCCTGACTCACTCAACGCAACCGGCAGCAGCAGGCGGTCTTTCGCCGCGCCGATATTAGAAGGTTTGAAAGGTTTTCTGGCGGTTCTGAAGACGACCATTTCTCTGACGTTGTCGACAAGCACCTGGCGTTGAGTATTCTTCTGACCTGGTTTTTCTTCGATACTGACAGTTCTGATCAGCCGATATCTCGGGATCGTCTGCGATTCAGGGCCTTCGATTTTTTCAAGCTCATAGACAATCTGGCGCTTAGCGGAAATCTGTCCGCCAAGCGGGCTGTTAAAAGGAATCTGCGGATCGAGAGCCGAGCTCTGAACCTGCAGAATAACACCTGGTCTGGTCGTCAATGAAGCGATATTACTTGAAAAAATCGGTACCGGTTTGAGAATAGTGGTTGCCTCACGGATATCGTCGCCCATAAAGGTGACAACCTTGCGGAATCCCTCGTTGACGTGAATAAATTCAAGCGACTTAGTAACCACTTCAGTCTGTGAGAAGAATATACGATAAGCGAACAGTAAAATCAGTGAAGAAACGGCAACGGCAATCAGGGCTTCAACGAAAGTGAAGCCACCGGTGGTTCTCGTATTTCTGATCTGATGCAGCATATTCATCATCAATTCATGTTCGCAATCGTTGACGTAACTACGAATGGTTCGGGTTTACCGCCGTCGAGGGGTTTCCAGTTAACGGTCACTTTTATCAGTTTCAGACCCACTGGTCTTTTGCTGTCTTCAGCAGCCATTACATCGGTTATTTCGACTTCGCGGCGGTATTTGATGCCGCCCGACTCAAACTCCGGCGAAATCGGGTCGTGCGGGCCCGAAGAAAGATTAAAATCACTCTCAACACTTTTATTGCCTGCGTCAGCGTCGTCGAGAAGAGTGAAGGGAGCTGAACGCGCAATTTCGATGGACTGCTGGGCAAGGGCCACGGCAATGCTGTAATCACGCAGTTTTTTTGACTGATTGAGACTGCTTGAAAAAATAATTGCGAGCGTAAAGAGAATCGAAAGCAGCAGAATGGTTATCAGCAGTTCAGGCAGGGTATAACCACCGGACAATGGCCGGCCGTTTCCTGAATTTGCGGGCCTGAAGCTAAAAAGCATAATATTCTCTGCCGTAATCGTACTTCCTGACAAAATTCCTGGTAGACTTGCGACAAAACTTTTGAGATTCTATTTTTAATAAGTTATCATTAAAGAAGTATCTGCGTAAACAGGCAAGGAGTATGAAGATGAAATTTTTCGCAAGATCTGGCTTCGCAAAACTCGGTATGGCAGTTGCATTTATGGCCGGCGGCGCAGTATTTGCCGGTGACTGGGTGCAGGTTCTGCCGGCCAAAGCTGGTTATGAACTGATTAAAAAATCAGGAACCGGCCGCGAAAAATATACACAATTCGGTGAAACCATGATCATTCATGGTGGCGAAATCTTCAACGACGCAGCCAACAAGTCTGCCCCGACCGATTCATACCCGGTGCGCCCCGGCGAAAAGCTTATCATGGTCACCAGCAAAGACCCGGCGATTCTCGACGCCACCTTCCCTGGAGCCAGAGAAGTTTTCAAAGGCAACGGCTTTATCGTGCTGCTTGCCGGCGAAACCGCAGCGATGAATATCAATGCCAAAAGCTCTGATTTTACAAGAGTTGACCCGGTACCTGGCAATACAGTAGTTCTCACAGCACCGGTCAGAGGCAACAAAGACACCTTCAAGACCGA
>DAOQWI010000073.1:0-14857 GCA_035342015.1 Candidatus Ozemibacteraceae bacterium
TGCATTACTTCCATGCTGAAGCTGGCGCGGCCCTGTGAGAGTGAGCGCAGATGCGTCGAATAGTTGAACATTTCGGCGAGTGGCACATGGCATTCAATCGTGCGCATGTCGGCGCGCATTTCCATGTTGACCACCTTACCGCGGCGTGAATTGATATTGCCGATGATATCGCCGAGATACTGTTCGGGAGTTTCAATTTCGACACGGGTGTATGGTTCGAGCATCATCGGTGAAGCCTTGGCCAGGCCGGTTTTCATGGCTTCGATGGCTGCGGTTCTGAAAGCGATGATACTGCTGTCGACTTCGTGGTATGAACCGTCGAGCAGAGTGACTTTAACATCGGTAACCGGTTTTTTGGCGAGCGGACCTTCGCTGAGTGCGGCGCGAACACCCTGTTCAACAGCCGGGAAGAAGGTCGAAGGCACGGTGCCGCCTTTGACGTTGGTTTCAAAAATGAAGCCGCCGCCGCGTGGCAGTGGTTCTATTTCCATGATTACATGGCCATACTGGCCGCGGCCGCCGGTCTGCTTGGCGCATTTGCCTTCAGTCGGCACGCCTTTTTTGATGCCTTCACGGTAAGCAACCTGCGGAGCACCTACAGTTGCCTGTACGTTGAATTCACGCAGAATGCGGTCGACGATGATTTCTAGATGCAGCTCACCCATACCGGCGATGATTGTTTCACCGGTTTCTTCATCCATAGAAGCTTTGAAAGTCGGGTCTTCGTCCATCAGGGTATGCAGGACGGTGCTGAGTTTAGTCAGATCGGCCTTGGTTTTTGGCTCGATGGCGACCGAAATGACAGTTTCGGGGAAAGTGATCTTTTCGAGAACCGGCGCATCTTTATCATGCGCCAGAGTGTCACCGGTGCCAATGCGCTTCATGCCGACGATAGCCACGATATCACCAGCCTGGGCGGTTTCAAGATCCTGGCGCTGGTTGGCGTGCATCTGCAGAATTCTGCCGACGCGCTCTTTAGTGCCGCGGGTGACGTTATAAATCTGGTCGCCGACATTGAGGGTGCCAGCATAGATGCGGGTATAGACTAGTTTGCCGATATGCGGCATCGATGCGACCTTGAAGGCCATAGCGGCCAGCGGCAGGTTCGGGTCGGCGGCAATGGTAAGTTCTTCGTCAGTAACCTGATTGAAGGCAATGGAAGCCGGAATATCGAGCGGTGACGGCAGGTAGGCGACAATCGCGTCGAGAAGTGCCTGAACACCCTTGTTGCGGAAGGCAGAGCCGCAGAGTACCGGCACTACTTTTCCGTCAATCGTGGCTGAGCGCAGGGCTCTGGTGATCAGCTCTACTTCGATCGGCTCTTCAGCCATGTAGCGTTCAAGAATTTCGTCGTTGCAGGTGGCGAGAGTGTCGACCAGTTGATGATGAGCTTCGGCAGCGGCGGCCTGCAGGCCTGACGGAATTTCTGATTCAATCATCTGACCGGCCGGGTCTTTTTCTGAAGGAGCCCAGATGCGGGCTCTCATATTAACGAGATCGATATGGCCCTGATAGTTTTCTTCGCTGCCGATCGGCAGAGTAAGAACCACTGGCTGGGCTTTGAGTCTTTCTTTGATCTGGGTGACGACGCGATCAAAGTTGGCACCGGTGCGGTCCATCTTGTTGACGAAAACCATTCTCGGCACGCGATACTTGTCGGCCTGGCGCCAGACGGTTTCTGACTGCGGCTGTACGCCAGCAACGGCACAGAGCAGCACGACGCAGCCATCAAGAACGCGCAGCGAGCGTTCGACTTCAGCAGTGAAGTCGACGTGCCCTGGTGTGTCGATGATGTTGATTGCGCAGTTCTGCCAGAGACATTTGGTGGCGGCGCTGGTGATGGTAATGCCGCGTTCCTGTTCCTGGATCATCCAGTCCATGGTGGCGGTACCGTCGTGAGTTTCACCGATCTTGTAATTTTTGCCGGTGAAGTAGAGAATGCGCTCGGTAGTGGTGGTCTTACCAGCGTCGATGTGGGCGATAATTCCGATGTTTCTGACTCGTCGCATATTTTCGAGTTGCTGCATATCCAGGTGTGTCCTTTTTGTAATCCGCGAGGAGCCTCATAACTCTGCCGACCAGAACCGGTAGAACTGCGATTCGCGTAGTAAAGATTAATACGCTCCCGTGTAAGAAGAGCAAATAGTCTACACCACGCGCCGGGTACAGGTCAAGCAAGTTGTTTATGTAGGGTCGGACCAGCGAAAAATGCGATCAACACCAGAAAATGGCTTTTAAAATCGCATGTTTTTGTTCTTAGAAGGGCAATTTGGTGGTCGAAATTGCCCTTCTAAGGAATTCTAAATCATTTTTTCGGTTCGATCAGGAATGGTTTGAGCTCCGGGAACTGCTGGAAGACTGGCATGTCGAGAGCGGCCTGCTTCATTACGTCTGAGTCCTGGGTCTGGGCGAAGCCGGTTTCCATTTTGTTCTGAAAGTCCTGAATCTCTTTGCCCATGCTGGCGATCTGATCTTTAGCCGCCGCCATATTTTCGCGGAAAACGGTTACTGATTTTTCGTCTTTTTCGACGCGTTCGCGGGCACTTGCGAGTTTGCTATACGGTTTCTGCCGGTCGGCCTGCATTTTAACCAGTTTTTCTCTGGCGCTTTCGAGCTGCTTTGTCTTTGCCTCGCGTTTTTTTGCGACAGTTTCTGAGGCGGCTTCGCTCTGCAGTTTTGTGATTTTGCTCTGCTGCTCGGTGATTTTTTTGTCCTGTTTTGCAAAATACTCAGATTCTTCGCTCTGTGCTTTGGCGAGAGCTTCGCGGCTTTTTGCCAGACGGGCTTCGAGAGCTGCGAGTTTCTGGTCGACCCCGGCCATGCCCTCGACTGCCATGTCTGTACCGCTTCTTTTGCCGACCATGGCTGCCTTCATCTTATCCATGTTCTGCAGCATGAGAACCTGCAGCAGTCTGATTTTGACTTCGTGAAAGTCGGTGTCGCTCATGCCGGTTTCAGCGCAGGCCTTTTTTTCGGCATCGATGATATTGCTGCCAAGCTGCAGAACGGTTTTGATATCTTTGACCGCTTCATCTTTGCTGGCGGCTTTTTCAGGCGAGTTCGCGTCATTGCGCAGTTCCAGGGTTGCAGCGGTAGCTTTGCCCTGCGCGATTGTCATGGTGCGGGCGAACAGTTCTACTTTTGCGCGGTCGATTGCCGGCAGGCCGCTGAAGCTGGCAGGCGCGGCCGCGAATAACGATGCGCCTGAAAGTATAAGTGTGACCATTACCAGAAGAGATCGTTTTGCAAGCCCTGTGAGACGGAACGAAAGTGCCTTGTCGATTTTTACTTTGAACATGCTGTTTCCTTATTTTATTTGCCTGATGCGGCAGCTTTGACCTTGTTGAGATACCATGAAGCACCGGCGTTGAAGCCGGTAACAAAACCTTTGTAACCATCCCAGGGCGAATAATCACCCTCAGAAGAGAAACCGGCCAGAGTTATCTTGCCGCTTAGCAGATCGATACTGGCGTCGCCAGCTTCAATCTCGAACGAATCGCCGACCTTGCCGAGGTTCTCAGACAGCTCACCAATAAACTTTTCGGTGCTGGCAGCAGCTTCAAGTGCTGATTGCCCCTCGAGAATGAAGGCAGACATACCCCATACTGCAGTTTCGGTTCCTTTCCAGAAGCCGAGAGCAATACCGGCACCATCAGGAATCAGAGCCTGAATGATGGCTTCGCCCGCGATTGTCCCGCGTTCGCCGGTCTCGAGAACGCCAATCGTTTCGTAGGTTTTCGGGTTGATTTCGAGCCAGGCCCAGAACGGCCGGTCGTTTATCATCGCCGGATTCTGCGGGAAAAGAACCACCGATCTGGTGTTCTTTATGGCTTTGATAACCCGTTCGCTGACGCCGCGGCTTTCTGCGAACTTCAGCCAGGCATTTTTCTGTTTGCCGCTGTCGGCGATAATCTGCAGGCGGTTTCTGCCCCAGAACTGAAAAACGCCTTTTCCCTTCATGATTTTTGCTTCAAGATCGCTGACAAAAATCCCGGCGGCGATGCGAAAGGCTGCGGCTGCCTCAGCTTCGGCCTTAACTTCAGGCTGTACAGCAACCAGATCGAGCCTGGCTTCAAATGCCCCCTTATCATCGGCAGCACCGGTTAAAAGCATCAGGCGCGGCTGTTTTTCGCGGCTCAGGCTTATGCCGGTATTTTCGCAGAGTTGTTTTTCAAAAGTGGTCTGGGCGCTGATGAATGCTGCCAGACGGGCGTGCGCATACCACTGCCACAGCGACAGATGGTCGGGTGTTTTGTCGACCCTGGCTGCCTGCCATCTTTGCTGCAGTTCTTCGGTCTGCTCAGCCGAAATGTCAGGCAGCGCGAGCGCAATACTGTGAATGCGGTTCTGTAATGATTTTTCTGGCAGATCACGCTCGATCACCGGCCATTTTACTCCTTTGCCACTGAGAGTGATTCTTTCTCTAACCGGTTTCCAGGTGTTCAGATCGATGCTTTCGCGGCATTCAGAAGAACCCCAGATGCCGATCAGGCTCGTCTTGAGAAGCGTTTCGCCGCCTTTGCCGTTTTCTTCGGCGTAGATTATTTCGAATGGGCTTTTAGCTATGCTTTCAGAAGGCAGATTGTGGCTGATTACTTTGAAGGAGCGTGTTTTACTGCTGCCGCCGCTGAGCGCTGATGCGGCCGCGCTGGTCTGGGCTGCGGCTCCTTCTGCTGCCGGTTCCACATCGATTGAAACTTCGATTCTGAACTGATTGTCGACCGGCCCGGCCCAGGGTGCGATAACCGGCGGGCTCAGCCTGAAAGCCGCTTCAATCATATTGCCGTCGGCATCGGTGGTTTTATCTGCCGCCTCAGCGATGGCAGCAGCATTTTGCCGACGTCTTTCATTCGCCAGCTGTTTAAGTCGGTTTGCGAGCTTTTTTTCAAAATCGGCCGCCAGAACCGGGATCGTTTCGTCATTTTCGGCAAGCAGCCAGGCTGGCAGGTTTTGCGGTTCTGCCGCGGTCGTGGCCGGGGTCACTGCAAATGGCATGCTGTCAGCTGCCAGCAGATAGTCGCCCTTTGTCGGCATTCTGAAAACAGCGACAAATCTCAGCTCTTTGCCATCGGGCACGATCGCATTTTCGTTGGCGGCAAAGATCATCTGGCGGCATACAGAATCAGGGTAGATTCTTGTCTGGCTGCCGTCAGCCTCACTTTTGCCGGCAAAATTGCCCATGCCCTTGTGTCCGGCCTGGTTGCCGGCGGTTTTCATCATGCGTTCACCGGGCTTGAGGGCGAAGCCCTGGTCTTTAAGATCGGCCCGGCCGAGAAACAGCAATTTGTCGATGCGGGTGGCACTGCCATCGGGCATATCTGCAACAGTGGCATCGACGACCAGCCAGTCACCCTTGCGGTTGTTCAGGAGCGGCAGGCGAGCCTGAGTATTGATGACCAGCTTCATGCCATTGCCTTCGGCAGACCAGCTGCGTTCTGTCGGCTTGTCGATAAAATTTTCGGCCGGGTTCATGGTGATGCAGACATCGTCGTTTTTCATGTCGATGCAGAGACTGCCCGAAGCGGCTGCCGCCAGCTCAGCCGGCAGCAGATAGGCCTGGGTGAAGTGATTGTTCGAGCCGGGCGAGAGTTTTACCCGGTCATAAAAACCGAAGGGCAGCAGACCGGTCACCGCCGATACCGGGCGGCGCACCGGCCCGGCTGTTGTCGGTATGGCAAGGTGCATGCGTGCTTTCGGGTCGATATCGAGCAATGCCTGCACCTGCGATTCGATTTCGCCGTCAATAACCCGCCAGATCAGATGTTTGCCGGCGGTTGCTCCCGCCAGAGGCGAAGCGACATCGGCGAGGCTTTTAACAGTCATGCTGAAAGCAGAACCGAGCTTGCCCTGCGGCGCTTCCGGCAGCCCTGCGGCTTTAAGATCAGCGGGTTCCATTTTGCCCGCAATTGTCAGCGAAAGATGCCCGTAGCTGCGGTCGAAGAAGTCGATGGCGCCGTCGCTGAGCCCCTGATCGTCTGAAACGATAAAGACGATCTGCCCGCGCACCGGTTTACCCGGGTTTACCGTGACCGATCGGCTGCCAAAAGGCGAAAGTGAATCTTCGAACAGCCAGCTGGCCGGGGAACATGGCACCGCCGGGTCGTTGTTCCAGCGCAGATAGAAATGTCGTGCCAGATCACCGATCTGATATGGCGGTATCGCCTTGATAATTTTTACCTTGTCGTTGCTGCGGCCGACCCATTGCGCCGGGTGGTTGCCGCCGTCAGGGTAAACCGCGACATCCTGTTCCGGCAGAATGTTGCTCAGCTCGATGTCAAAAGCAGCGAACAGTTTTTTTGCGGGCGCCTGTACGCCATTGAGACTGTCATACAGAGCCATTTTTCGGATGTGAAATGCACAGGCGCTGTTCTGGCCTTTAAGATCCATGTCTATCGCCATTCTGGCGCTGCCTGCGGTCTGACTGATGCTTGCATTACCTGGTGCGGAACCGTTATCACCGGTCTTTGTCAGCTGCTGATTGGCACCTGCCTGGTTGCCGGCCGCTGCAGTCGAAACGGTTGTTGCAGAGCCTGCAGGAAGGTTGGCGCAGGTTATCTGCAGAGTGTCTACTGCTTCTTCTGTTCCTGATGCAGTCTGCTTGAGCGGCGGCAGATCGAAAATACCGTTGCCTGAGACGGCAACCGGAGAATTGTCGTTCTGCGGCATGTTCCAGACCAGTTCAAATGGAACCGTGCTTTCATCAACAGGCTCGGCCACTCTGGTAAGCAGTCGCTCGATGATCTGATTCATTTCGGCAAAGTTGTCGGCGATAATTGCTTCACCGCCAGCTTTTGCCGCGGTTTTATGAAATTCGCCATTTTCGTTTTCTTTGACCATGCCGATCCACATCGAAAAGATGCCCTCATCTTTCATGCGCGCCAGCAGCCGGTTGAACATTTCTTCATCTTTTTTGCTGTTGGTTTTAATAGCTTCATCGGTCAGAAACAGCATGTAACGACGGTTTGACGGCACTGCGAGCAGCCCCTGCATGGCCACTGAAACCGCTTTGAGAACGTCGGTGCCGCCACCGTCGTCAAAGGCGGCCAGGCCGGCGTGGTTTCTCGCACGATTGGCGGTAGCGGTCTGGGTAATGCGGGTGTTTGCATCAAAATCGAGAATCTGTACCAGAGCGTTTTCCGGCAATTTTTTGAGCATGTCATGCAGCGCATTTCTGGCAACATCACGTCTGCTGCCCGGAACGCCGCCTTCAAGGCCGCTGGCCATAGAACCGCTGGTGTCGACGCAGATACTGATAACCGGCCGAATGCCGAAACCGGATTTCTGAGGCCGGCGGTAGGTGAGAAGATATTCGCGGGCGACTGTGGCTTCAAGTCTGGCGAAAACTTCGTTGATATTGCTTTCGTCGGCTGTCTGAAACAGGCCGCCCGAAAGATCGGCGAGGCGAGCCAGGGTTTCGCGGTCGGCGCCATCGCCGAAACCGATGGTAAAAACCGGAATGCGCGCTTTTACAAGTGCTTCGAATACCTCTTTTTCGCTGGCTTTGCTGCCAGGTGCCGTGTCGTTGTGGTTTGCGTCGAAACCGTCGGTGAAAACTACCAGTGCCGGGCGCGGCGAACTTTTCAACTGTGAGAGCCCGAGCAGAACGCTGTCTCTGAGCGCTGTCGCTCCATCGGCTTTGATGGCTTTGATCGATTTGATCAGGTCGCTTCGGCTGGCGGCCTTAACCGGCTTTGCTTTGGTATCGAAGTCGATGACTTCTACTCTGGCTTCATTCGGCAGCGCTTCGACAAACTTAACCGTGCCGTCGATGGCCGCTTTCATTGATTTTTTCATCGAGCCTGAACTGTCGAGCAGCATAACCAGGTGCAGCGGTGTTTCTGACTGCTTGATATCGATAATTTCAGCCGGCAGTGAGCGCTCGAAGCTCTGCAGCTGGTCAATAGCAGGTGTGTGGGTCGAGAGACCCGCCGGAACCGAAAATCGGCACAGAGCATTTTCTGAACCAGCTTCAGAAATCACAGCTCGAATTTCAAGCCGCCTGACCGAAGCCGGCGTCTGGCTTTCGATACTTATCTCAGGGCTCGCCGCCCATCGCACCGTTGTTCTGCCCCCGCTGCTTACTGGCATAAGTCTGGCGTAACCTGTACCGTTACCACTGCCGCTGCGCTGCAATACCCAGTAGCCAGCCGGCAGTCTGAAGAAGATGTCACCGTTGGGGCTGGCGATACCTTTGTTCATGCCTTTTTTGAAGTCCGGGTGCTTGACTGAGAACATGTCGGGCTCGACCGACACGGCTGCACCGCCAGTGCCGGTTACGACCAGTTCCCCTGGCTGCTCGCCGGCGGTAAACTGGTCAAGCGGCGCATGTTGTTCAGTGAAAATCGTGCATGAGGCAGCTTTTCCTGAAATCTGTATTTCGTAGTCGCCGGGCATCTGGCACAGTCGGTCAATTGTCTGTTCAAGGCCGTTTTTGCCGTCAATGTTGGCGGAGAGTTTTGTTTCGTAGACAGCTTTGCCGTATTCCTGTTTTGCCGTAATCCTCAGGTTGAGGCGGTCAGCAACTTCGTTAAGCCTTATCTGAAGTGTCGTGAATTGCTTGCCATCGTGTTTGAACGTCGCGGTTACCGGTTTTTTGTCGGCTGCGCCCTGCCAGATAAAACCGCTGTTATCGGCTTGCAGCGTGGCTGCAGAAGCAATGGCAATGATAAAAAGAAGGATGTAACGCAATGATTTGAGCATGGGTTCGCCTCTTGTCCTCTTGATTTTTTCAGGGCGATAGTACCATGCAGTCACATAACCTGCAATAAATTACAGCATCTACAGTTAAAACATGCGAATTTATAGTTTCCTGCACGTTCATTCTGGGGTATACTCAAATCTGACGTCAGAGAGCCTGATCTCAGGTGTCAGACTAGATTCCGTTATCACATTTATTGTCGTGTTTGTATAAACGTCTTGAGAGGATATCAAGAGATCTGCTCTGCGATTTGATTAACATGATTCAAAAAATCCATGGCGTGCCTGAATTTCTGTCTGGTGTCGTAAACCCTTATAACAGGCTTTTTATGAAAGTTTTGGCATTTACCATCAGTTTGCTGCTGGCTATTCTTGCAATTGGCTGTGAAAAGAAAGCAGAAGAAAGCGCAAAGCAGTTGTCGGGCAATCGGTCAGTCGCTTTCCCCGGAAAAAAAATACTGTTTCTCGACTCTTATCACGAGTCTTATGAGCCAAATATAAAATCCCGGCGTGCCATGGAAAACGAACTGAAAGATACCGGCGCGTCGATTGTGTACCGCTATCTCGACGAAAAAAATACCAGCGACACCGCAATTCTTCATCAGCGCGGCCTGGCAATTTTCAATGAGATCGCTTCTATCACGCCCGATGTTATCGTTCTGGCTGATGATCCCATTATGAAATGGGTGGCAGAACCGTTTCTTATGAACCAAAAAATTCCCCTCGTATTTATCGGCGTGAACTGGGAATATCCACCGGCTTCTCAAGCCCCTCTTACTGGTCAGCTGGAAGTTGAAGTTCTCTCAAAACTCGTTTCTGACCTGCAGCAGTTTGCCAGGGGTTCCCGCATCGGTATTCTTACGGCCAGATCTGCAACGGATGAAAAAAGTATTTCCGCGTATAAGGATGTTCTGGGTATCTCGTTTGCTGAACAGGCGTTTGTAACGACCTTTGATGATTGGAAACGTGAATTTCGCAGATTGCAGAACGAGGTTGATCTGCTGATTGTGCGCCAGAACTCAGGTATCAGCGGTTGGGATGACCGGGAAGCCCAGGCATTCTGTCTTGCTGAAACTCTAATTCCCACTGGGAGCCCGAATCTTCACATGAGCCCATACACGCTGCTCTGTTACCCCAAAGATAACGGAGAATTCGGCGAATACGCAGGAAAAACCATTGTAAAGATTTTAAGCGGCACACCTCCCCAGTCGCTTCCTTACGAGAAAAATATTCGTTCCAATCGTACGCTGAATACTCGAATTGCAAAAAAACTTGGAATCACCTTTTCGGCAGATTTTCTTGAATCAGCCAATTTTGTATCGGCCTTTACCGGCAAAATTGCGTTTATCAACTCATACCATCGTGGTTATGAATGGAGCGACAAAATCGAACAGGCGTTTCTAAAATCAATTGGTGTCAGTGACTTTGCCGGGAAGGATGAATACAATACAGAAGGGTTGCATATTCGTTTTTTCTATCTCGATGGCAAAAAGAATCCGGCAAAGGAACTCGTGACAAAGCGGTCCAAGGAAACCTTCAGCGAGCTGAATCAGTGGAAGCCAGATTTGATAATCGCTGCTGACGACGATGCCGCGAAGTATCTCGTGGTTCCTCATTATATTAATACTGATCAGCCGGTTCTCTTTTGTGGACTTAACTGGGATGCATCCGTATATGGATTTCCCACCTCGAATATTCGCGGCATGGTTGAAGTGGCTCCGGTTCGTGAACTGATCGAGTTTCTGGTTCCTCTGGCGAAGGGAAAACGAATCGGATATATCGGCGCGGATGTTCTCTCTGAAGCAAAAGAACTGGATCATTACAAGAATACGCTTAAAATTTCATTTCACGATGGTGGTCTGGTGAAAAGTGTTGAGGCCTGGAAAAACCTTTATTGTCGCCTGCAAACAACCTGTGATGTTGTAATTATTCTTTCTTATGTGGGTATCCCTGATTGGAACAATGCCGAGATGGAAAAATTTGTCATCAACGAAACAAAAGTTCCCTCGGGCACGACCACAACCATAATTCGCAGAATAGCTCTGGTAAGTTTCGCGCGCCTTGCAGAAGAGCAGGGTTGGTGGGCCGGGGAACAGGCCCTTGCTGTGCTTTCAGGCAAACCGATTTCAGAAATTGCCATGACAAAAAACGTACGATCTGTGAAATATGTTCATACCGAGCTGATGAAAAGGCTTTCTATTAAGATGCCTACGTCACTGATCGATTCCTCATTTTTTATAGGTGACGGGAAAACCCAATGAAATCAAGGCTGTCGATTGTCGGGGCACTGGCACTTGTTGTGTCTCTTGCCATGGTTCTGTTGATCATGGCGACAACCGTGCTTGCATATTTCAACCTGACGGCCATTATTGCCTCAAGTCAGGAAAAAATTTACGCGCAGCGGGCAGAGGCTGTTCTCGCGCTTCTGCAAAGACGTTACGACCGTTTGATACAAACAGGAATGCCTGAAGTTTATGAAGATGATTTTAAAAAGCAGGCTATTCTGGAGCTGGAAGGGTTATTCCTGGCAAATTCTGCCAATACAAAGAGTGCCCCTATACTCTTTTCAAAAACCGGTCAGACAATTGTGGCAGACGGAAGGCATGCTCCTGAGTCATTGTCATCTATCTGGCACGAGCTTTCCGGAGTCGAATCTACCGGTCGATTAAGCCGTACGATTAATGGAACGTGGATATACGCAGCCCTCTTCAGGCCATGGGGCTGGACACTATGTTATGCAGTTTCCGAGCAGGAGAAGTATTCTGACAGAACAGCGTTTTTTCTTGTACTGCTTCCGGTTATGCTCTTGATTACCGTTTTTTTTATTTTTGTAACCGTTGTAATCGTTAAACGCATTATTGCTCCAATCGCTTTACTGACACAGGCATCGAATTCCATTGCCGCCGGCGACCTGTCGGTGAAAATATCGACTTCCGGCATAGGCGAACTGGCTTTGCTGGCGCACAATTTTGCATCGATGCGCGACGCGATTCAATCTCAGATGGCTGAGTTGAAACAGCGTGAAGAACGCCTTCTGCAGATTACCAACAATATGACCGATGTGGTCTACACAGTTGATCTCGATCTTAATACAATCTATGTCAGTCCATCTGTAGAGCGGCTTCTGGGTTTCACGCCCGAAGAATACAGAAAGCGTTCACCGCGGGAACGCTATACCCCTGAAAGTCTTCACATTATCAGTGAGATATTGGCACAGGAAATAGCCTTGGAGTCAGACCCATCGGCCGACCCGAATCGCAGCCGGGTTATGGAAATAGAAGAGTATCACCGCAACGGCTCGCTGGTTACCGTGTCAAATCATGCGAAGTTCATTCGTGATTTGTCAGGCGCGCCAATTGGTTTTCAGGGTGTGACCAGAGATATTACCGAAATCCGCCGTGTTCAGAAGGAGCAGGAAAAGCTGAAAGAACGGCTTCACCAGTCACAGAAAATGGAAGCGATCGGTCAACTTGGTGGTGGAGTTGCTCACGATTTCAATAACGCGCTGGGTGGAATTATGGGTATTGCCGAGCTGCTCAGGTCTCAAAACTTCAGCAAAGATGAACAGGACGAGTTTCTTGGCATTATTATCACCACCTGTACACGAGCTGCAGACCTAACCAGAAAGCTGCTCATGTTTTCTCGAAGAGAGAGCAGGACAAATACGGTTGTCGATTGCGTCAAAATTGTCAGCGATACTGTCTCGCTGCTTGAACACACAATCAATAAAAATATTTTCGTTTCGATGGAAAACCATGCGGCTCATACGTCGATTGCCGGTGACGATTCATTGCTCCAGAACGCGTTTATGAACATGGGTATAAATGCCAGTCACGCTATGCCGAACGGCGGCAGACTGACCTTTACGCTGAAGAATCTGGAACTTGATAAAGAATACTGTGAATTCTCTCCCTTTGAAATCAAGCCGGGCGAATATCTTGAAATTGCCATTCGTGACACCGGGTGCGGCATGCCTCCTGAGGTTCTGTCGCGCATTTTCGAACCGTTTTTTACTACAAAGGAACAGGGCAAGGGCACTGGACTCGGCATGTCGGCAGTTTATGGCACGATACAGGAGCATAATGGAGCAATTACGGTCAATTCTGAAGTTGGCTCGGGAACGGTGTTTCGCGTCTACCTGCCGGTTATTGCTGAAAAGGTGCGCAGTGAAGAGCAGGCTGAACCTGTTGTTACCGGTTCTGGCACGGTGCTGGTGATCGATGACGAAGAGTTGATAAGGTTTATAGCTTCATCAATTTTGAAGTCGCTTGGCTACCGGGTTATCGTTGCTGATAACGGTCTTGAGGGTGTCAATATATTCCGTGAGATGTCTGGGCAGATTGATCTGATAATTCTGGATATGATTATGCCGGTCATGGGAGGCCGGGAGGCATTTTCCAGACTGCGCGAGATTCGTTCAGACATTCCCATCATTATTGCTTCAGGCTTTGCCAAAGAAGAAGATATGACAGAACTGAACAAGCTTGGAGTGAACGGGTTTCTGAACAAGCCTTTTCGGAAAGTGGAATTGGCGGGGATAGTAGGAAAATCAGTCGGGCGCAAGGATACATCTTTTTAATCACAGCATCGGAGAAAATAATGATCAGCACCGAAAACCTGGGCCTCAGTTTTGGCGGCAACAAGCTTTTTGCAGGGGTAAACATCAAGTTTCTCCCCGGAAACTGCTACGGCTTGATTGGGGCCAACGGCTCAGGCAAATCAACATTCCTGAAAATACTCTCAGGCGAAATCACCAATTATTCCGGAAACGTAAACATAACCCCCGGTGAGCGCATCGCCACTCTCAAGCAGAATCACTTTGCCTATGAAGATACCCAGGTTCTGCAGGTCGTTCTCATGGGCTACCCGGAACTTTATGCCGTAATGCAGGAAAAAGAAAAGCTTTATGGAAAAGCCGATTTTTCTGAAGCTGATGGTGTGCGTGCGAGCGAGCTCGAAAGCCTGTGTGCCGAAATGAACGGCTGGGAAGCGGAATCGAACGCTGCCGTTCTGCTGGCCGGCCTGGGCATCAAAACCGAGCTGCATAACCTGCTGATGCGTGAACTGACCGGCTCAGAAAAGGTTAAGGTGCTGCTGGCACAGGCTTTGTTCGGCGATCCTGACATTCTGCTTCTCGACGAGCCAACCAACCACCTCGACGCCGCCGCAATCCGCTGGGTCGAAAATTTTCTGGTCAATTGCGATAAAACGGTCATCGTGGTTTCGCACGATCGCCACTTTCTTAATCACGTCTGCTCGCACATGGCTGATATCGATTACGGTAATATCACCCTTTACACCGGCAACTATGACTTCTGGAGCGAATCAAGCCAGCTGGCGCTGAAACTGCAGCAGGATCAGAACAAGAAGCTTGCCGAAAAAGCCGAAGAGTTGAAAGCCTTTATTGCCAGATTCAGCGCCAATAAATCAAAATCATCGCAGGCAACTTCGCGGCGCAAGCAGCTGGAAAAGCTGAACCTTGAAGACATCAAACCATCTTCTCGCCGCTACCCTTTCATTGCCTTCAAACCCGAGCGAGAAGCCGGCGATCAGCTTCTGCGCGTTCAGGGCCTGACAAAAACCATCGATGGCAACAGGGTTCTCAACAATGTGACTTTTACGGTCCATAAAAATGACCGGATCGTCTTTGTCGGCAGCAATGAACTGGCTGCCACCACCCTTTTCAAGATACTGGCCGGTGAAATGGAGCCTGATGCGGGGTCGTTCAACTGGGGCGTTACCACTTCCCAGTCGTATTTTCCAAAAGACAACTCGGCTTTCTTCAGCGACAGCACCCTGAATCTGGTCGAATGGCTGCGGCAGTATTCCAAAGATAAAAACGACAGCTTTGTTCGCGGTTTTCTTGGCCGCATGCTTTTTTCAGGCGAAGAAGGTCTGAAAATGACGAACGTTTTATCAGGCGGGGAAAGGGTTCGCTGTATGCTCGCCAGAATGATGCTGAGCAGTGCCAACGTGCTGCTGCTCGACGGGCCGACCAATCATCTCGATCTCGAATCGATTACAGCGCTGAATAACGGGCTGATGAAGTTCACCGGTACCATTTTATTCACCTCGCAGGATCTGCAGTTCAACGAAACTATCGCTACCAGAGTCATTGAACTGACCCCGGCCGGCCTGATCGATTACGGCATCAGCTATG
>DAOQWI010000074.1:0-14777 GCA_035342015.1 Candidatus Ozemibacteraceae bacterium
ACCAAAAAGCTGACCACCGGTTAATCTGGAATTCTGCAGGCAAAGAGGTTAAAAAACCGTGAGCAAGAAGATACTTGTAGTAGATGACGCGACAATCATGAGACTGATGCTTAAGCATCTGTTCGAGAATAACGAATTTACAGTCGTTGAAGCAATCAATGGCAAAGAAGCGGTAGAATTGTATGCCGCGCACAAGCCCGACCTGGTCACCATGGATATCACCATGCCCGATATGGACGGAATCACAGCGGTTAAAGAAATTCTCAAGATCGATCCGCAGGCAAAGATTATCATGTGCTCAGCCATGGGTCAGGTAGACAAGGTTAAGGCCGCAGTCATGGCCGGGGCCAAGAGCTTTCTTGTCAAGCCTCTGCAGCCAGAGAGGGTTCTCGCCACTGTTAAACAGTTTCTTGGCTGATTAAATTTACTTAAAAGCAAAAAAGCTGCACCCGGTTTCGGGTGCAGCTTTTTCTTTCAGGCGCGATTAGAATTTACTGCCTATTTCTGAATAGAAGTAGGTGTAATCGAAGTCGTTATATCTGCCATTACCAGCACCAATTCTGGCGGCACCCTTAACGGCATCGCCACCGAAATCAAACAGAGTACAGCCAACTCTGATTCTGGTATTTTTGGCCAGCTGATAGCGATATTCGACCGTTGTTACGGTAGCTTTTGCTTCGGCGGTGCCAAAGTTGTTGGTGCGGTCATATAGAGTGTTGGTTTTATCAGCCGGGATTGCGCTGTTAACATAACCGTTACCGGCACGATATCTGTTCAGGTCATTAACCGGTGCCCCATCGAGTTCATCGAGAAAGTCGAAAGCCAGGCGGGCATAGTGCTTACATTCTTTCGGCTTGTATTCAGCCTGAACCTTCAGGTCGTACATGTTCTGCATGCCCCTCGAAAAATAGGGGTTACCGCGAGAAATGTCTTCCCAGGGGGTTTCGGAAAAATCAACGTAGCGCATATCGTTCAACAGAGTGATACCGCCCACTGATTCATCGTCAGCAAAGGCGTAGCTGACTTTACCGGCCCAGTTTTTATGGCTTTCGTATTTAACGGCAGCAAGGCCCTGCCAGCCGGCAAGGTCGATATCACGGGTTGCTGTTGCAACAGAGGTGAGCATGTCAACAGAGTAGTTAGTGAAAGTGAAGCCGAGGTCATAAGACCAGTGCTTGCTTTTACCGATCTGGCCTTTTGAACCAAATTCAACGTCGCGACGCTTGTCACTGAGCTGTGAGCCAAAGGTTCCTGAAGCAACCTGAGCAGCAGTCGGGAATGCTGATGAAAGCAGAATATTAGTACCGCGTCGTTTTGCCAGAGCTGGTTCATCCTGTGCGTAAAGACCAAGATACAGTGAATGATCGTGAACCTTGGTCTTCATATCGAGGTTATAGACCGGGCGATAATCAACCGGACCATCATCTTTGTAGCTGCCCTGATGTCGGTCATAGATGGCCTGAGCCATCATATCGACATCGCCAACTTTGCGACCATAGCGGATTACATCAATATAGTTATCTACCAGCATGCCATGGTTGGCATTATAGAGAACCCGGCCGAAAGTAAACATGCCGGGATCCTGAAACATTTTTTTGATATTCAGGTAAGCATAATTGATATTGTTATCTGATACGGTAAGATTACCGATGCCGGGTCTGCCAAAAGCGCCACCGCGGTTAGACTGGGCAAGGTTGAGCTGAGAATCGGTATATTTGCCGAACAGAACCCATCTTGCCGAGAAATCGATGTTTTCGTCGACCTTGGCGTTGAACATGAAGCGAAACTGGCTTTCGGTGAGCGAATTATTGCTGTTGCCAGCTCTCTGACGTGACGCACTACCCGGTGGATAGTTGTAGTTGGTAGCCCAGTCGTTTTTATGATGCAGGTTTGAGTGACGAACAAGGAGGTTGCCGCCGATCTTGATCTTTTCATCGACGCCGGTAGCCATTTTATCCTTGATTTCTTTCACATCGGTTTTAAGCAGCGAGACATCGTCTTTGGCCTTCATCAGGTCTTCTTCAAGCTTGCCGGTGCGAATACCAAGTGAAGCCAGCTCGTCAGAGAACTCCTTCTGCAGGCGCTCGATATTGGCCAGGTCTTCTTTGGTAACCAGCTTGCTGGTGCCATCTTCATTCTGCAACACCTGCTCAACCCTGGCCAGAAGCCTTGCGGTTGTCACAGCCAGCTCATAGCGGCTGACGCCTTTGTTGCCGGCAAATTTTTCGGGTGTTACACCCTGGAAGACACCGGATGCAGAAAGTTTGTGAATTGCATCATAGGCCCAGTGAGAGGTTGGAACATCCTTGAAGGGTGCACCAATTGCGATGCCGGCTGTAAATACCAGAGCCGACAGTGGAATAAGAATTTTGCGCATAGGAATCTCCGTTAAAACTGGTTTGGGTACACAAAGAAATGTGATTTATGCAAAACAGAACAGAACGCAAGGAGAATTATCAGGCAATTCAGTGAAGACTGAAGCGTCAGAAATCTTCAGTCCGATAGCCGCACATCATTATCTTTCCCAATTCCTCCTTCAGATAAAAATTGATGTTTGGTGAACTGAATACCTCATCCTGCTTAGGGCCCTCTTCTGGCGGCAATTCTTCGCCGGCATCAGAAACTCTGACAACCGGTGGCTGGGGCTTGCCGGCCATGTTTTCGGTGCGGGTGCGGGCAAATACTTCAAGATAATGCTCATAGGGAGTGAAACTGACCTGTTCGATCTGAGAATTCATATACCCGTTGGCAATAATTACCGAGAGGAGCAAAAGGTCTTCTTCGGGCACGGAAGAATCGTGATGGTGCCCAATGGCCGGCAGAAGATATTCAGGAATATTCATTTCGCGCGCCAGGGCTTCCCCGATTTCCTGATGCGTGATGCCGAAGACCTGCAGTTCAGCATCACAAACCCTGAGGTTCTGTGCCTTGCGTCGCGCCATGGCTCGTGAATATTCCTGGCTGTCGTGAAAGCTCAGGGCCAGTGAGCCCAGATCGTGCAGCAGGCCGGCAGAGCGCATTTTCCAGAACAGGCGTTGTTCGGCTCCGAGAAGTTTGCCGATGTGAGCTGCCAGAACTGAACATCGTCGCATGTGCGTGAGTTTGTCGACCTGGTTAACGAAAACCCTGGTTAGAACATAAAAAACTTCTTCGATCAGAATCTGTCTGATGCCTTCAATGCCAAGAAACTGAACAGCCCCGCGCAGATTCTCAAAAGGTGTGCGGCGGGCAAAATTCGCGCCATTGGCGATTTTGAGCATGCGATCAGCGAGGCGCTCCTCTTTAACCAGCACCTCTTCTATTTTTGAAAAGGCGATATCGGGATCTTTAAGCATATTCAGCAGACGAAACGCAGGTGTACGCATCGCCGGCATAGCAATGACCTGCTTTACTATCGCGGCAATGTTTCCTTCGCTTCTGGTACGCATAAGAGCTGTAGCAACATCGCCAAAACGCTTAACAGCAAAGGTTTTAAATGGCATCTGGTCATCGCGGCAGGTCACGAGAAAAACCTTCTGAGGCTCAGGAAGCTTATCGAGAGCCTCTTCCATCGAGCGATGCATCGAGGCCTTTTCAGAAAGGTTGAGAACAACGTAGGAAAGCTTTGGCAAAAGCGTCAGAAGCACTTCAAAAGCTTTGTGCTCAGGATAGAGAAGATCGGTAACTTCGATCTCAGCGACTGTCTGATTATTGTGCAGGCGCAGCTGAAATGGGTATTTCTGGGCAGGCAAGCGGTTACACCATCACTGAAAAGCCATGTTCAGGCTCGGGAAAATCTTTGCGGATCAGTTCTGGCACACAATCAATCAGGTCACGCTGCATGAGAAACGTCAGGTCTTCCTGCAGGCCTATTTCGATTACGGCTTTACCGGCGCCAGACATTTCGAGAAGACGGCGATCATCGCGATAATAGCCAAATATACCGAGCGCTGCCTGGGCCCCATCGCCAAGGCTGAATTCTTCATCCGAAGCGATAAGTCCCATAAGGCGCGATACCAGCAGACCAGCGCAGTAGGCGTCGTCGAGGGCAAATTTTTCTTCACGGCCGGCGCAGACAAACAAAACATCCATATTGCTGGCCTTTGCTGTCTCATAAGCCTTTTTTACAACGGCAGAAGCGTTGAGAAAGCAACCCAGAAAAACATGCGGGGCAATGACAAGATCAGCAACCGCACGGGTTCCGTTGCTCGAAGTAAAAATCAGCACCCGATCCTTGAGATCGGCTTCAAAATACTGGCGGGGGCTGTTACCAAAGTCGAAGCCTTCGGGCGGCAGCCCCTTTCTTTCGCCGCACAGCAGTGGGTGAATAGTCTGTTGCGAGGCTAGTTTTGTCGCTTTCTGAATCGTGGTGGTCAAAATAACCTTTTTTGGTTTTTTTGCCATGATAACGGTCAGACTCGAGGTTGCCCGCACAGCATCTATAACCACACAAACCTTGCTGGCCAGGGCCTGAACTTCACCCGGGGTGAAAGCGACATCAATCTGCATCGGGTACCTTCTCTAGTTGGATTTAAATCTCTGCTGCATCACAGCCTGACACAACTTGACCGTTTCATGAGTTTCACGGCGACACCGCGAGATCTGGGCAAGCAATTCGTGGTCACTGTCATGTTTGCGGCTTTGCAAAAGTTCGTAGAGCATCTGGTCGCGTTTTTCACTATTCCGGCACAGGCTGTCAAGGCGATCGAGAACAATTGTCAGCATCCGACTGACTTCGACCGGAGCGGTTTCCGTTCTGGCATCGGCATTTTCGGCTGAAGAATCATTGTTCCCAGCTTTGACAGTTGCACTTTCTGGTTCACCGAGAATTTCTCTGGCGCGTCTGATCGAAACCTTTTCTTCTTTGAGAAGGCGAAGAATGGCACTGATGGTATCAAGATGGCGGCGACGGTAGATTCTGTGCCCGCCGCGACTGCGTTCGACATCGAGCAGCACCGGAAACTGCTGCTCGTAATAGCGCAGGGTATGCGAAGCAAGCCCGGTCAGACGACTTATTTCGGCGATTGAGAACTGATCAGCCATGTTTGATATGGTGCTCCCTCAGGAAATTTGCGCACTTTTCGGGCCAGCGTTCAGGTTGTGAGACTAAAGCAACGAACAGAAGAAGAACAACTGACAGAACCGTGAGAAACATGCACAACCTCCTGATTTCTGACAAAATTGGTGTTGATAGTATCGGCGTAAACCGGACTTTTTTTGAGACAAAATCGGGCAAATTTGTTGAAGTGACTCAATGCGAAGAGAATGACTTTTCGGGTTCGCTTATGGCAGCGGCAAAACCATCACCGATGTTGTATAAGGGGCCCCAGATTCCCATATCGCCCACCAAAGGCGGCGCCGAGCTCTCATAAGTTTTTTCCTGGGCCTGCATTAATGCTGTCGGCGCCTTTTCTGCAACAGATTGAGGCTGCGGCTTCGGCAGAGTTTCAGTTTCTGCAGCCACCTGATTTTCTTTTTCAGCTATTTTCGGCTGGTTATAGATCAAAGCATCCTCAGGTGGTTCCTCATTGATTTCATGATCAGGAACCTCATAAGCCGCATCAGATTCAACAGTTTCGACGGATGGAGGAGTTACTGCAGAAGCCATGGCAACTGGCAGTTCAACAGTTTCAGGTGCCGGGGCAGCGTTAGACTCTGAACTTTCTGAGGCGACCGGAGCAACCACTTCGCGATTAATCGCAACAATGCTTGAATCAACGCGTTGCCCCTGAAGAAACCCGGCAAGCCAACCACGAATATCGACATCAACCGGGGTTTCCGGGCCCATATTCAAAGGGGTAGCCTGGTTATAAACGCGTTCAAGCTGATTGCGCAGACGTCTTTCGCTTTCGTAAAAACGTCTTTTAGTTTCACCATCACCGGCGCTGGCAAGTTCATCGCCACGGGCACCCCAGCGGAACTCAATAGAATGGTAGGGATCGAACGACAGGTCGAACAGTCTGGCGTTAACGTCGGCAAATGAAAGGGTCATTTTGCGACCGGCCGAATTGACATAGGTTATCTGAAGCTGACCACTGAGCTCATCGTATTTCTGCAGCAATCTTGCGGCCAGTTCTCTTGCGCCTGAGGTACCGAACTGTTCCTGCTCGATTACCATCTGCCGGCTACGATCATAAAACTCTCTGAAGGCAACCTTGAGGCGGGCATCGCGTGATGGGGTCGAAAATTCTTCCCACAGACCGTCGGTACCATAGATATTCCAGGGCAGTGAGCCCGGGTGCGGTTTCAGATGAATGCCTTTTTCGATGGCGATATTGACAGCAACCGCCCGATAACTGATGTCTTCATAAAGATCCTGCATCATGAACGCAAAGTCTCTGACCGGGTCAGCGCCGCGGTTTTCGTCAGTAAGCGCCTGCCTGATGTATTCATGGTAGCCCAGCCCACTTCTACCCCTGAATGAATAGCTTTTCTGAAACTGATCGTCGGCAGAATAGTCAGAAATATTGTGGTTGCGGGTTCTAACCGTGTTTCCACCTGATGTATAGCGAATCGGGCGCCATTTTTTAAAGCCGCCCCCGTTCGTCTTCGAACCTCTGGTGAATTTTGCCCCGAACCATGGTTTGGAAATGGTTCGGTCCGGATGCGCATCGATGACCCTGACTCTGCCGTCTTCAGTCACTTTTGCCACAACGGCAACGTGACCATCTGGGTCGTAATAGACTGTGCCCGGCACAATCGACTTCTTGCTGATTTTAACCGGGTAGTGGTCGGAATCTTCAGAATCTGCAGCCATGCGAAAATAGCCTGAATTGATGAGAGTGACCTGACTGAAAAGATTTTGCGGTGAAGAAAAATAGTCCTGATCTTTGAAACTGGTGGGCTTATTGCCTTTGCTGTAACGCTGGTCGCCGCCTTTACCCGAGATTGAGGCAGTGTAACTGAACGGCAGTCTCAGTTTATAGGCAACGTAGGCCCGCAAAATATATGGCAGGTCAGCGCAGTCTGGCGACAGATTGAACTTTTTGTCTTCTTCGCCATACAGGGGGTTGGCCTTCGAATCTTTGATAAAGCGGTTCAGATTCGAATATTTCGAATCACAAAGAGCCTCGACAAATCTGCTGTAAACTTTTTCATCTTCTTCAGACCAGAGGTTGCGACTGAGTTTCCAGGCAGTGGCTTCTGCCATTGACGCACCGATAAAAAGCAGCGTCAGGCAGATAAAAACGATAACTTTCGTTTGATTTTTCATTCAGGGTACCTCACGCTCGACCAATCGGCATACCATCGTCTTTTTTTAACTTTTTCAAGTTTCCAGCAGGTGGTGAAAAATACAGCCTTTTCTTCCGATAATTCAGAGTATGAATAAAACACACAATGCAACTATGATGGCAATTCTTGCTCTGACCGTGCTGATGTTTCTGCCAGGCTATAAAAAGCAGAGTGACAGCCAGTTCTACCCGGCTCCGATTGCCAGGCCAAATCTGGCTTTTTATACAAATCTTTCGGTTTCAGGGCTCTTTAATCATGATCAGGCTGGGAACGAAGCCATTAAAGAGATTGTCGGAAGCGTTGAAGTCATCAGCCTGGCGAGAAGCGGGTCTGAAAGCATCAGTCGAGCCACGAAAGCTGCAGCGGCAGAATTACTGAACAACCAGATTCTCAGCGGCAATCTGAAAATTCGCGAAGTTTTCTTCTATATGCGCAACGCCGAAAACTATGCGATGGTTTTGACCGGCGAGTTTTCGCCGGCGGCGATTGCCGACCTGATTGGCAGAAACCGGATCAACGCTACAGCAAGGGGTTTTTCGACCCTGATGAACCTTGCACCGGCAGGCAGAGAAAGGTTGTTTCTTGAATTCAGAAATGATGCGATCATCATCTGCCCCGAAAATATCGCCGGTAATGTTTTAAGCAATATCGACGCCCATACAAACCTTGTTTCAGGTGAATTTCCGGCGTTTGATCGCATGGTCAGGAGCCGCCCTGCCATGGCGGCCGAAATAAGCTTTGAAAATCTGCAGAAAAACATCGGGCAAAGGTTTCTTCCTGGCTGGCTCCAGGCGATGAAACACCTGCGGTTGCTGGCGGCAAGCAGAGTCGCCAAACTGCAGCTGTTTATTCCCGACAACACACAGAGAACCGCCATATCAGGAGCTCTAAAAAGCAGAACCGGCGACATCAAATCAGCAATAGGCATACGTGAAGACCTTGAGCTCGAAGAAAAGGGCAACAGCATTTTCATCGAGACCAAAGCTGACGAAGCTTTTGAAATATCTGTCAGCAGGCGAACTGCTGCGTTTCTGCTGCACTTTTTCGCAGCCCACAGAAGTAAAAACATGGTTCTTTCGGCTGCCGGCCATGACTGATACGAATTCTGAAACCAGAATATCCGCATTTGCAATGCCGTCACGACCATTGCGCAATTCTGCCAAGGCACTGATCATCGAAAATGGACAGGTGCTTTGCACCTGCAATCGCGATCTGCTGGGTGATTTCTTTCTTCTGCCCGGCGGCGGGCAGAATCATGGCGAAACTTTAGCAGACGCCGTGGTCAGAGAATGCCTTGAAGAAGTCGGAGCACATGTCGAAGTCGGCAACCTGCACTTTGTACGAGAATATATCTCAGCAAACCATGAACTGGCCGAATATGACGACACAATTCATCAGATCGAGTTTGTGTTCACCTGCCGGCTCAAAGAGCCGGTACACACGCATGCGGCTTCCGGGTCTGATGCCATGCAGACTGGTGTTATCTGGCTGCCGGTCGACCAGTTGCAAAATTACCGCTTTTACCCGGGGTCGCTGATCAGGCATCTGCAGAGCTTTCCACCGAAAGATTTTTCATGCGTTTATCTCGGCGACACCCTGTAAAACACCTCAATCACTCGTATCTGAAAGCTTCGATCGGATCGAGCTGAGAGGCTTTCCAGGCCGGGTAAAGACCAAAGAAGACGCCAACCGCGCCTGAAAATGCGATTGAAATAACAATCGAGGTGTTCGACACCACCGGCGAGAATTCGACGAATTTTCCGATAATCTGGGCCAGGCCAAAGCCGCCAAATATACCAAAAACGCCCCCGACACAGCTCAGAACAACTGACTCAACAAGAAATTGATAGAGAATATCGCTGGTTCTGGCGCCAATGGACATTCTGATGCCAATCTCGCGAGTTCTTTCGGTTACCGAAACCAGCATAATGTTCATGATGCCGATGCCACCGACGAGAAGCGAGACCGAAGCAATCGCCCCGAGCAGCAGACCGATTATAGTCAGCGTGGTTCCGGCCATTTCTGCGATATCGTCCTGGGTTCGGATGTCAAAGTCGTCGTCCTGCCCTTCTCTGATACGGTGTCGGCGGCGCAACAACTGGGTAATCTCTTCTTTGGCAGGTTCAACTGCTTCCTGCGAGCTGGCAGAGAGGTGAATCATCTGAACGTGGGTTATGCCCATCAAACGACGCTGAACCACCGAGAACGGCATAAGAATGAGATCGTCCTGATCGCCGCCGCCCATGCCGGTTTCGCCACGTTCCTTGATTACGCCGACGACCAGCATCGGCATTTTCTTGAATCTGATTATCTGGCCAATCGGATTCAGGTTGCCGAAAAGGTTTTCGACAATCGTACGGCCAATGACGCAGACTTTATGACCGCCTCTGATCTCGGTTGGCGAAAAGTAACGGCCCTCGACGATTTCGCGCGAAGCGATGCCGAGATAGTGCTCATTAACACCCATGATACTGGTTGACCAGTTCCGGTTGCCAAAGACCACCTGGCCGGAATTACGCACAATTGGCGAAACAGCGCCGACAGAGGGGCAATCGCGGGCAATTGCATCAGCATCTTCAGCGGTCAAAGTGGTCACTGAGCCTCTCGGCCCATGAAAGCCGCGCCGGCTGCCACCACCTGGCATAACCATGATCAGGTTGGTACCCATTTTCGAGATGTTTTCCTGAACCGAAAAATAAGCGCCCTGACCAACCGCCACCATTGCAACAACCGAAGTTACACCAATGATAATGCCGAGGGCAGTAAGAAACGAACGCATTTTGTTGCGACCCAGGCTGATAAAAGCAAGCTTGATGATGCCCCAGAAGCTCATGCCTGTTCCTCCTGTTCATCATCTGAGCCCCCAGGCCGACGGTGCTTTTTGATCTCTTCTCTGGCTAAAAGCCTTTTTTTAACAGGCTCATCCGAGACAACCTGGCCATCAGAAAGCCTGACAACCCGTGAAGTGTACATGGCAATATCCGGCTCATGCGTAATCAGAACGATCGAGATACCGTTGGCGTTGAGATCCTGAAAAATTCCCATAATTTCGACGCTCGAGTATGAATCGAGGTTACCGGTCGGCTCGTCGGCAAGTATAACCGATGGCCGGTTAACCAGCGCCCTGGCAATTGCAACACGCTGCTGCTGACCACCCGAAAGCTGGTTCGGGTGATGATGTTCGCGACCCTTGAGGCCAACAGAGGCCAGGGCTGCCATCGCTCTTTCACGCCGTTCCTGCGAAGGTATGCCGGCATAGATCATAGGCAGTTCAACATTTTCAAGCGCGCTGGTTCGCGAGAGAAGGTTAAAACCCTGAAAAACGAAACCGATGCGGCGGTTGCGCACCAAAGCCAGCTGGTCTTTGCTGAAGCTCGAGACATCTTCGCCGTCAATAAAATACTGACCGGAAGTTGGCCGGTCAAGGCAGCCCATTATGTGCATCATCGTCGATTTGCCCGAGCCGGAGGCACCCATGATCGAGGTAAATTCTCCCTGGTAAAAGCTCAGATTCACTCCTCGCAGCGCCTTAACCGAAACCCCGTCCATAAAGTAGGTTTTCGTCAGGCTGCATACCTGCAACAGCGGTTTATCTATGTTCATTTTACAGTCTCATTCTGACGCTGCCACGGCGGGAGCTGTTAGAGCCATTAGCAGCTTCACCTCTGATGCCAATGACCACCTGGTCACCTTCTTTAAGCTCTTCGCCCGGGAGTTCTATGTAGTCCTGGTTTGAAAAGCCGATTTTTACAGTTTTCAGTTCCATGTTGCCGCCGGCGGGCATCAGCCAGACAGGAATGGTATCAGTAGCATTGCGGTCTTCACGCCGGCGGGCGCCACCCTGCCCCGAACCGGAATGCCCATTTCTGCGGGCAGACATTTTTGTTAATTCTTCGGGAGCTTTAAAATAAAGGGCTTTTGCCGGCAGTCGAAGAACGTTCTGTCGTTCACCGACGAGAATTTCAGCATTGGCGGTCATGCCGGGCTTCAGCAGCAGATCGTCGTTTTCAACTCTGACCATTACAGAATAAGTCACGACATTTGAGTTCTCGGTCGGTGACAGCCGCACCTGGTCGACAACGCCTTTAAAAGTTCTATCCTTGTAGGCATCGACGGTGAAGGTTACCGGTTGCCCATGGGCCACGACGCCAATATCGGTCTCATCTACAGCAGTATCGATCTGCATTTTCTTGAGATCCTGGGCGATGACGAACAACTTGGGGGCCTGAAGGCTGGCGGCCACGGTCTGCCCCTCGTCAACCTCGCGTGAAATGACAACCCCATCGATTGGCGAATAAATTTTTGTTCGATCAAGATTGATTTTAGAGACGCTCAGTTGGGCTTCCATCTGCCTGATTCGAGCCTGAGCACCTTTGCGCTCAGCTTCGAGAGCTTCGAACTGGGCTTTAATCGCAAGCTCTTTTACTTTACTGGCCTGGCTTTGAGCTTTTGTCGAATCAAGTGACGCCTTCTGCGAATCGAGAGCTGTTTTCGCTGAATCCCGTTCTGAAGCAGAAATCAGTTTGCGGTCAAACAGTTCCTGGATGCGGCGATAGTTGCGTTCGGCCTCTTCGACCGCGACTTCAGCCTTGCGCACATTTGCAAGGGAAGCCTGAATATCAGCCTGGGCGGTCAAACGCGAGGCTTCAAGGTTTTTCATCTGCGCCAGAGTTGCCAGTTCACTCGAAACCGCATTTTCGAGATTCGCTTTGGCCTGCTGTAACTGCGCTTCAAAAGAAGAGGCCTCGAGTTCTGCGATCAGCTGCCCGGCTTTTACCTCGTCGTTAAAGTCGGCATAAATTTTAAGGATGTTGCCGCTGACCTGCGAACCGATTTCGACGGTAGTTAACGCTGCCAGAGATCCTGAAGAGGAAATAGTAGTTCTGATATGGCCTCTGGTGACCGCTTCGGTAGAATATTCACGCGACTGCGAAGACGGGCGCAGGAAATGCCAGCCAATGCCTCCGGCAATGAGGATTGCGCACAGGATCACTGCAATGATCAGTTTTTTCATTTTTTTGCATCTCCAGATTCTTTTTCGGTGGCTGGTATTTCCTGAATGCGGTATTCAGCCGGAAGACGGCCAAGTACCCGGTCGAGTTCAGCCTGGGCAATCAGGCTGTCAAACATGGCAACTACATGGTTTCCCCTGGCTCTGGCAAATTCAACCCTGGCATCGGTAATTTCAAGGGGTGAACCGAGGCCAGCGTCGTATCTGCCTTCGGCAAGATGCAGACTTTCGCTGGCCTGCTGCACAAGCACTGTGGTTGCCTGCAGTCGTTCGAGAGCATCGGTCAGACCGGTAATCGAATTCTCGAGTTCAGCATTCACTGCCAGTTTACTGTTTTCGAGGGCAGCTGCGTTGTTTTCAAGATTGCTGCGGGCCGAATCGATCTGAGCCCGGGTTATGGCACCATCAAAAACCGGCCACGACATGCTGACGCCCATGCCCCACTGGCGGTCGAGAGGGGAAACGGTGCCAGACCATTGATAGTCAGCCGAAGCCGAAACGCTGGGGCTGCGACCAAGACGGGCTTCTTTAAGTCTGAGGTCAGCAGCTTTGACCTGAAAACCGGCGGCTTTAAGGTCTGGGCGACTCATTGCTTCGTTGAGAAGTTCATCTTTATCGGCAATCAGGCCATTTGGCTGACGAAAATCCTCATATCTGGCAATATCGATGGTTTCGCTGAGGCCGACAGCACGGGCAAGGCCGGCCAGAGCCACTTTAAGATTACTACGGGCCGAGATCAGCTCGACCCTGGCATTGGCCACATCGACCTGGGCCCGGGTAATATCGAACGGAGCACGGGTCCCAACCTCGACAAAGCTCTCAACCTTTTCAAGATGCCTTTCATAACCTTCGAGGGTTTCTTCTCTTACTTTAAGAAGTTCAGTTGCCTGCTGCGCCCTGAAAAAAGCGGCTTTAATGTCGGCGGCAAGTTCTGTCAGGGTCGAATCACGGCGGGCTTTTGCAGCAGCAAGCGATTCACCGGCCGCTTTTTTCTGCAGGCTGGTCTGACCGGCGTCAAACAGCAGCTTTGAAGCAGAAACCGACTCGGAGGTGCTGTCGGTTGTCGCGTCGACAATATTGCGCCCCGATGCGGTTTCGACTTTTGAATGACGCCAGTTGGCCCGCAGATCGAGCTTTGGGTCATAAGCACTGCTGGTCTGCAACAGTCTAGCCTTTTCGGCAGAGACGTTGCTTTCGGCAACTCTGAGCTGCGGGTGACGGTTCAGGCCATACTGAAGGCACTGTTCGAGAGTCCAGGCCTGTGAAGCGACTGGTTCCTGGGAACAGGCCGGCGAGAGAGAACCAAAAGCGAGCAGGGCAACTACGATTTTTTTCACAAAAGCAGCTGCACGGGTTTTCGAAATTAAAACGTTTAAAGACTTCATCTGCCACCTCTGACTTCAATATCTCGCAATTTTTACGGCAAAGCAACCCGGGCTTTGCAAAGAAATGTTAACCCGGCAGTCCCGAATTGCAAAGATGACTCAAGGAGAATTATGCTCTGTCGTGGCAGCGTAAAGTTATATTCAACGATCCGGGATTACGACACTTAAAAAAAACTGCCAGGGCCGCTTTAAAGCAGGGCACCTGGCAGTTTCTGAGGTTCGCGAATCAGAATCTTGCAAAGACGCCGAAGGTTGGGCCGGAATATTTGATTTCGGCCTTGTCGCCTTCGCCTTCAAGATCGTATTTAACACCGCGGTAGCCAAGATCGACATACCATTCGGTGTCTTTCGACTTCGGATTGAGCCTGAGGGCAGCATTCAGATTGTAGTCGTTATGCAGGGCATCATAGCCACCGGCGTTAACCTTGATCAGCTTGAACTGCCCTTTGAGCCAGAGATTGTCAGATATCTGTGCCCCGGCATTAAGGCCAAGATAAGGCAGCGGGTAAGACTCGCTCCAGCCGGCTTCGAGACGACCGGCAGCGATCGAATCTTCGTTACCGGCAACATTGATGTCGGAATTGCTGAACTTGATACCAAACATGCCATCGAGGTAAAAGGCATCACGACCAGGCTGGTCAACTTCTTTTGAGCGGGTAAGGTTGTAAGCCCAGGCGAGATCGAGCCAGCTGTTTTCGATGCTCATATTGGCATTGGCCTTGAATTTTTTGTTGTCGAAAGTAACATTCTTAACAAGGCTGCCACTATGGTCATGCTTCATGTATGAAAGTTCAAGAGCTGATTTTTCGCTGAGAACATGGGTAACCCTGAAGCCAAAGCGGGTTTTGCTGCTGAACGAAACATCGTTATCAAGATCGATTTCGGTGCCGGCATTTTCAACGCGCACAGAGCCGTCGAGGTCTGATTTCCAGCCAAGAACTTCGATGCTGGTGACTTTGTTAAAATTAACGCGACCACGCGATTCAGGGTGGTAAGATCTATCCCAGGCGGAGGCGCCTGCAGGAATCACAAGAGCTGCAATGAGAGCCAGAGCCAGTTTTTTCATAAAAAAACTCCTTCAAAAGATGTAAAAGAGGTTATGCAAAACCAGCCTCGATGTCAAACGCGAATTTAATGAATATGGCAAGCGCACTTAAACGTCTTAGACT
>DAOQWI010000075.1:0-14759 GCA_035342015.1 Candidatus Ozemibacteraceae bacterium
TTTTGCCTGTCACCAGACATCTGCACCCATCTTTGGATTGCTGCCCGGAACCTGCCGGAGCTCAGAAGCAACTGCCTTGCGGCTACCGATTCTATTGTCAATGATCTGTTCGTTCAACTAGACCAATATATATTGTTTGTTTTTGTTTGTCAATACTTTTTTAAATTTATTTTTATCAGGCCTTGCAAGCCGACCAGCTGCTGGTTCTATTAAAAGTTAGAAAGTGATAACCATTTTGGCGTTGAAAACAGTAGCGTCGTAGCCCTGGCCAACCAGACTTTTTGATGAATGTACTCGCTTGAGTTCACCATCGATGATGGTATCAGTACCGATGAACTGGGAAAAATTAACACCGCCCTCGTAATGTTCACTGCTGATTCTGGCGCTGATATCCTTGTGGGTAGCAAAGAAGCGATAGCGCTGGCTGCGTGAAACCGGCGTCAGAACAACTGCGAGGCGTTTTTCCCATTCAAGGCTCGGCTCGGCAGCTTTAATATCGTTGTGCTGCAGACCAAGTTCAAGACTGGCCCAATGGCTGAACTGGCGCTGCAGACCCATAATTTTGCTTTTGGTGAAGGTATCGTTGGCATCGATGTAAACATCGTTTTCAAGCTTCTCTTCGTAGGTGGCGTCGAGAATGTAGCCGGCAGTGAATTCGTGGCGCAACTGCAGCGACTTGATGTTGTCGCGCAGCTCGCTCTGCGGCTCGTGATTGCGATTGAAGCCTTCTTCGTATTCGGTCGTCAGCAGCATCTTTTCGAAAGGCGTATAGCGCAGCTCGTAGGTGCGCCTGTCGTTACTGGCAACCTTGATATCGGTTTTCTGATCCTGCAGGTCGCGGCGGCGCCAGTCGAAATAGGCCTGCAGATAGTGATTGATGCGATAGTCGGTGATAAAGTTGGCGGTCGTTTTCTGAACCGGGTTCTCGAAACGGTTGAGAATCTCGGCCTCTTTCTGGGTCGTATTTGGCAGGCTGGGTGGCAAAATGTATTTTGCCGGGTCGAGGTCGGGGTCGCGAATAATTTTGGAAGTGTTTTCGATTTTGTATTTCAACTGAGTTCGCAGGTCACGCGTCGGCTCATAGCGCAGCTGCGAATCAGCAATTTCGGTATCGGCACGGGAATTGGCAAGGAAATCATCTTCACGTCGCCACTGGAAAAGCCCACGGGCATTGAAAACCCGGTTCGGTTCGTAGTTAAGATCAAGATTGTAGTTGCGTGTTTCTGATCTGAGGCCTGCCAGAACCAGTTCGTCTTCGACGGCGATACGCGAAGCGCCGGCGTTCCAGGACATGGTTTCGTCAGCCTTTGCGCCCATAGTAAAGTTCATCTCAAGAACTTCAGAGTCAGAGGCGATATTTACAGCGTCATCATAGCCGGTCTTGTTGACTTTGGCCTGAGTATTCAATTTGCCGATTTTGCGGTCATAGACAACGGCAGCCGTTGCGCGCGTCAAATCTGAACTTGTTGCCGGGCCGTTTTCGCGGTCAAATTGCCGGCCGCCACGCACTTCAAGGCGTGTATCCGGGTTGGCGGTCCAGATGAAACCGCTGTTATAGTTGCGATAATCGACGGCTGAGATAGTCTTGTCATGGTCAAGATTAGTCTCTGACTGTTCACCATCAGCAAAGGCACTGATCGCACCGGTGAATTTGTAGTTCAGGCGGGCGCGGCCGCTCATGATGTCGTTGACCAGACCGCGCTCACCAAGTTCAAGCACGCCACCCTCACGACCGACAACTTTGAAATCCTTGTCTATCCGGCGCCAGGCAATTTCGCCCTCGGCCCGCTCGCTTTTGCCGTTCAGACCAAATCGGGTTGCGTTACCAACAAAAGCCCGATCAGCCTTCGTCGATTCCGAATTGCGATTCGGGTCGACCCGTGAAACTGCGGTTTCTGCCTTGATCGACAGAGTTTCTGACACAGCCCAGTCAGCATCTGCTGATACCAGGTCATGCTGCATCGGCGTTACAGTAGAAGAAGCGGTAACGCCAGCCTTTGGCGCCGTACTGTCGATTTCGGTCAACCATGTCATTGCCAGACTGCGGCCTTCGCTGCGCGTGTAAATCTGGCGGGTGCCGAACAGATTGCGGCTGAATGCCATGTTTTCGTCGGCCACCTCGTATTCGACGACGATCCAGCGTGTAACTTCGATTGGCAGAATGTGTGGCAGAAATTTGATCAGACCATCTTCATAATCGACGAGGTAGTCGCTGCCACGCGTCAGCTGTTTGCCGTCGAGACTTACCTTTTCGGAATTCTGCACAATCGGGCTTGCCTGCATGCGGAATTCCTGCTGCTGACCGGCACCTCTGAACTGTTCACGGCGCGCCAGGCCTTTCGACTGGGAAAAAAGAAAGATAGATTTGAAACGTTCATGGAAAGAGCCCTGCGCCAGAATACCACGCACTTCCTTGCGGAAAAGCGAAAATTCAGTGCCTTCGAGGGCGAGCGGAAAGTCGCCCATGACGAATTTCCAGACCGGGCCATCGATATTCACCGTAAAACGCCGATCTTCGTCTTCCTTATCGTCGAGAACCGCATGCACTGTCGAATTTTCGGTAATATTGCCGTCAATTTCAAGGTGCAGGCTCTGGTCGAGCTTGAAACCAGGGTATGAATCGTAATTCTCGGTCGAAAAGTGACCGACATCGCCCGAAATTTCGGCCTGCTTCATTTCGAAAGTTTTGGTGCCTGAGATGTTGATATTGCGCTTTTCTATCTGATGATCGGCTTCATCCCAGAAGTTTTTCGCATATTGCAGAACCTGTGCCGGTGGCGTTTTTATGCGCTTTGGCGCACTGAAATTCAGGGGTTTCGGCGCCAACGGCCCCAAAGCAACACTGTCGGCAGAAATTTCCTGGTCTTCGAATTCGACTGCTTCAGAATCTTCGCAGAGAAAATCTTCCCATTCGTCTTCAGCTGATGTGTCGGCTGCGATTGCGGCGGATGCGGTGCTGGTCTGTAATGCAAGCTCGACATTGGCGATATTTTTTGCCGGCTTGCCTTTGGCTACACCATTTGTGGCGGAAGCGGAAGCTGAGGCTGCAGCTGCAGTTTTTGTTTGAGCCTGGACCAGTTTTGGCGTGACAACAGACCTGATCTTTTTCAGCAGAACCGGATCGAGGGTTGCTGGTTTTGTTCCCTGCAGAACCTCGAGGCCTGCTACCGGCTGGGGAAAAATAACATTAAAAACCAGGCAGAACAGCACCAGGCGCATCACTGCGATGCGCCAGCGGCCGGATTCTGCTGTAAACGGTTTCATTTGCCCCTTGGGTGCGCCTTTCGATGTATATTCTGCAGATCTTTGCTGGTTAAATGTGTGTAAATCTGGGTCGTTGAAACATCGACGTGGCCGAGCATCTCCTGAACCGCCATAATGCTGGCCCCGCCTTCGAGCATGTGAGTTGCGCACGAATGCCTGAAAACATGCGGTGATACGTCGCGGTTGATTCCGGCCTGCAGGGCATATTTTCTGATGATTTTCCACAGACCCATGCGCGACATGGCCTTGCCATAAGGATTAAGAAACAGGGTTCTTTCAGTGATATCCTTGCAAAGCTGTGGCCGCCCCTTGACAATGTATTCGTTAACGGCTTCTATGGCATAAAGGCCGACCGGCACAATGCGTTCGCGGCCACCTTTGCCGATAACCGTAAGAAATTCAGCGGCGGCGTTGAGATTGCCGAGTTTGAGGTCTATCAGTTCTGATTCGCGAATACCGGTGGCATAGAGGATTTCTAAAATAGCGCGGTCTCGCAGCCCGAAAGCAGTCGAAAGATCTGGCTGCTGGAGAATCTGTTCGATTTCCTGCTGGCTCATCACCTTTGGCAGAGGTCGACCAATCTTCGGTCGTTCCAGAAGTGCAGTCGGGTCACTTTCTATATGTCCTTCACGCTGCAGGAACTTGTAAAAGCCCTTCAGAGCTGAAGATTTTCGTGCCATAGAGCGCGGCGACAGACCCCGGTCGTGCATGTGCACAAGAAAGAGACTGAGCACGCTGTCAATTGAACCACTGGTTACCGCCCTCTCACGTTCGGCCGCAAAGTCAAGCCAGTCCTGAAGGTCGCGGCGGTATGCTTCCAGAGATTTGGGGCGCAGGCCCTTCTCAATGGCAAGATAGTTCAGAAACTGCTCGAGCAGATCTGTCGACATGTTCGCTCCTGTTTATCGGTAAATCTTATCTTCTCAACTTATCGGTATTCGGGGATATTTTATTGAGAAAATTCAATGACCTGCCGTTACCAAAAGCTTCAATATTTTAATTGAACTTGTTATCGCTCGGCTGCAGTTTCGGTAAAGGAAAACCCGCCCGGGGGATTGCCGGGCGGGCCTTTGGTTTAGCGGTTAACGGTGCGGGGTCAGTCGTTTTTGCGGCTGATTACGGTCGCGAGGCCTTCGGCGTGAATACCGGCTTCGAGTTTCTGAACCAGCGGGCAGGCGGCGTCGATGGCACCGTTTCTGACCGGCTGATACTCTTTGCCATCGACCTTAACGGTCAGCGTCAGCTTCGGGTCGCACGCTATCGGTTTAACACCGTCGAGATCGAGTCTGAAGGGTTCGATCAGCTCATTGCGGCGGGAAATCAGCTTTTCGATGGCGAGGCGCTGCACGAAGGTCGGCCAGCCGCTGTCGGCAAAGCATCTTTCGAGGTCAGCGCGGGTGATTTTCGCGATACGCAGGGCCATCCAGCGGGCGTCTGACCAGGTGCAGGCTTTCCAGGAAGCGGGCACATAAAGCGGCTTCATCGAAAAACCGATACTGTTGATCATGTTAACGACGAACGAACTTTCGAAAGAGTTGATTTCGCCAGAAGGACGCATGGCGCCGAGAGTGCAGCCCAGATCGCTCTGAAATTCAACCGGCCGGTCGAATTCGCCGGTCTTGAGGTTGTAAAGCAGAGCGGCGCGAGAGTTATCGTCTTTCATGTCTTTGTTCTTGATCCAGCAGTTGAAGACGAGCGAAGAACGTGCAACGCGATCCTCAACGGCACCGACGTTACTGAGAGCGATGCCACCGAAGCGCTTGACGGCCGGATTGAAGAATGACAACTGGCATTCTTTGAAAAGCACATAGGGTGCGCCGAGATATTTTTTGTCGATCGATTCGCGTTCGAGCATCGCTTCATCGACAATGCCATGGCCAAGAATCTGGCCGCCGGCGTCTTTAACCAGTTCACGACCAGGCAGCAGATAGCGCTCGGCATGGAACTGAAATTTGGAATTCAGCAGATTGGTGGCAAGCTGGGCAAAAGAGGTTACCGCGCCATCTTTGCTCTTTTTTGGCGAATCGAGCACGAGAATCGTTTCGCCCGGGCCGGAATAGAACTTCGGGTCGACGTAGGTGCCGCCAAGATCTATTGCCAGACGGGTCAGAGCAACGTCAGTATGGACTTCGTCGCCCCATTTGAGGCCCCAGTTGATGCCATAGCGGTCTTTAACGCGGATTTTCGGCGAGGTGGCATCTTCTTTGAGTTCGTCATAGAAAACGACGCGGCGGGCATAATCAAAATTGAAGCTCGAAAGCTTTTTCGGCTCGCAGGCTTTGATCAGGCTGGTAAGCTCAGCAAGAAAATCAGCGTAGTGATTACCTGGTTCTTTGCCGCTGAGAGCCGGGTGATCGGCGGCCGGCTGCAGGCGCGAAATTTCGAGAGCCGACATTCGGGCGAGTTCAGCTGCTTTTACCGGTGCTTTTTCGCCGGGCCGGAAAAGTCTTGCTGCTTCCAGTTCGGCAGCTCTTTCGCCGATCAGTGTTTCTGGGTTGCGCATTTTCGGAACATTGAGAACCATCGACTTGCCGACGATGTTTTTCAGCATCTTGAAGTTACGCTTCAGCTTTGGCTCGATCGAACCATTGCCGCGGTCGGCAAGAAGAGTGTAATGCAGGCGCTGCAACCTGACAAAGCTGTGTTCAAGGTTCTCAGAAGAGCCCTCTTTGCTGATGCGGCTCAACAGCTCATCGGTGCCGGAAATAATGCGGGCGTAACCGATAAACGCAGCGTTTTTCGTAACTTTTTCGGGCTTATCGGCGTATTTTTTATTCAGTTCAACGGTGACTTCATTCTGCTCAGCTGCGACCATGGCGCGGAAAGCTTTGACGTTCTCTTCTGAAAAACTCAGGGTCTGATAGTCATAAATGGCATCCTGGGCGGCCTGAACCGGCATCGAAAGATTAACCGGAGACAGCAGAGTGGCTGAAGCCAGCAGAGCTGCGAACGCGCTTCCCTTTAATACTGCTCTGGTAACGTGTTGAGTCATTTTTTTCCTCCGGGTATATAGTCTAATGTTTCGCCGTCTGAAAGAAACTGAATGTCGCCGAGCTCGTCGGTAAGAAGTACCCGGGCGCCATATTCTTTGAGAATACGTATTACAGAACCTTCGGGCGGGTCGCCCGCCTTTTCGTCGCTGGTGATTATTGCAAATTCAGGCTTGACCGCAGTGAAAAAATCTCGCGGTGAAAAACCTTTGTAGCGGCCATGATGAGGCACTTTCAGCAGGTCGGCACGCAGGGATCTTTTATCTTTGAGCTTCAGCATATCTGCCATAGCCTCTTCGACCGCATCGGCAGCGAAGAGAACGGCAATGCGGCCAAATTCGAGTCTGGTTACCAGCGAAGCGTCATTTTCGTCTTCGTGATTTCGGGCCGGGCCGATTGCTTTGAGCGTCAGATTGCGGTCATGCAGCAGCACGGTGCCGGGCGCAACGAGATTTTTGTCTTTATGGCGCGGATCGTAGGCCTGAACGACCTTTGTGACCGGGAAAGCTTCGAGCAGGTATGGATAGCCGCCAACATGGTCTTTATCATGGTGAGTGATGACAAGAAGATCGATTTTGCTGACCCCGAGGCGTTTCAGTTTTTTGATCAGGCCGGGCGCTGTCTCGGCATAACCCGTATCGATCATGGCAAAGCGACCGTCTGGCAGGTGCAGCAGAATCGCGTCACCCTTGCCGACATTAAAAAAGCGGATTTCAAGTGTGCCTGGCTGCCAGGAATCGCTTACAGTTGCTTCCTGATCGGGATTTTTGATTTTGGCAGCAAAACTGTGAACCGGCAGCGACACGACTGCCAGACATATAAAAACACAGCATATAAGCCATAAAGAACGATATGCCGTTTTCATCAGATTCCACCTCACTTAAAGAGTAGATACTAATTATACCATGTACACAAAAACCCGCCAGACCATAATTGCCTTCACACCCCGTGGTTACAATTTTGGAGATGTGGTTTACACGACAATAATTCACAATTAAGCTGAGAGTATGAACATGGCGGTTGCAGAAAAACTGACGCAGATTCTCGACGGATCAAACGATTACCTGTCGTTTGAAACTGCGATATTTCTTCATGGGCTTGCCCCGGAGCCGCCACACATAATTAGAATCGTTACCAATAGCCGCCGCCGCGACAGAGATATCGAAAATCATCGTATCGAGTTTGTCTACCATAAATCAGACCGGCCGGCCAGAACTACCGCGCTTCAATATAACGGAATTTCACTGCGAACAGCGACTATTTGCCAGGCCCTTGTCGACGTTCTTGCCGACATGCACCTGCAACCATCAAGGCAGATAACTGCAACCTGGTTCTGGAGCCTTCCGTTTAACGCATCTGAACTTGTAAAACTGGCCGAAGAAACTTCTGTAGCTGCGCATAAGCGCGCACTGTTCTGGAGCCTGTGGTCAGGCAGAACTGGCGTTCAGCAGGTTGTGCCGTCTAAAATCAGCAGAACTCCGGTTTATATTTTCCCTGACGAAAAGACAGATCAGCTGTGGGAAGGACTGCTGCAGGTGTTTTACCCGGCCTGGCTGCATGATTTCGACCCCGGTGATTATGACAGCGTTTTTTTTCGAAGAAGTATCAGATCCCGATTGGCGGGAAATGAGAAAATACCGACCGTTTATCGATTTCATGAGGGCCGAAAAATTGCTGTTATTCAATGGTGACCAGAGAAAGCAGACAAAAGAAAAGCTGCAGCGGTTTCTGAACAATGAGCTCGAACGCCAGCTGAACTCTGATCCCGGTCCCTGTCTGAAAAGATTTTTCAATGTCAGCCAAAGCGATGCTGAAAAAGCAATTCCCGAATATTTTTTGCTCTGGTTACGTCAAAATGCAGATTTTCCGGCATCCGTGGCCGCAATTCTGAAAAACTGGTGTCTGCATGCTCTTGCAGGCGACAATGAGAAGAATCTGAATGCAGCCCTGCATCTTGCGCCTATGATCGGGCTTACCCGTGAAGCTACCGAAATTCTTGCCGTAATTACGCCAAAAGTATTTGCTCTTGGCTTCTCAAACTGCGTCATCGATCTCTGCTCCAAAGCTGAAAAAGAAAGCATACCGCTGCCATTTCAGGTCAGAATACTGCTGGCGCGCATTCACGCCCGCAACAGTTGTTTCGATGCCTCTGAAAAGGAATTGCAGGCAGCCCGGGAAATTCCGAATCTGAGCGAAAAAGAACAGCTCGATCTTGAATTCTCTTCTGGCGTTATTCTGAGGCAGGCAGGCAAAATTGACGAAGCCATAGGTCGTTTCAGACAGGCTCTCGATAAGGCGATGGCAACAGAACAGACCGCGCGGGTCGCCGCCATCGAAAGTGCAATCGGTAATGCCTATCTGGTGACCGGCAATCTTGAATCAGCAAGAATAGCTTATTTAAATGCCTTCAGACTGTGCAGAGGTTCTGCCGTAAGTCAGCAGACCGCCAATCTTCGCACCAATCTCGGACTTGTCGAATTTAAATCAGGCAATCTTGCCAAAGCTGACCGCTTTTTTCAGCAGGCTGCTGAAGATCAGCGGGCAATCGGCAATCTTCAGGGCCAGTGCGTTTCTCTGCTTACCCTTGCGAAAACAAGGCTCGCAACCGGAAAAATTTCTGCGGCGAGAAATCTTCTGACCAGGGTCGAAAAAATGTCACGCGACTTTCAGGCAGCCGATCTTGAATGCAGGGCCATAATGGCTCTCTGCAACGATCTTCTCGGGCGGCCGGAAAATTATAATCCGGGCCATGACAAAGATTTTTCGGAAACAGGCAATCTGAGCGCCGCTTCCGTTTATCTTATACGTTATTTCAATGCTATCAGACTTCTGTTCAGATGCAGATTTGTCGATGCAGCACAGGAACTCGAGCTTCTCGAAGAATTTGGCAGGCAGCACCAGATGCCGGCCGACGAAATCGCTTTTGTAATTTTTTATCGCGCCCTGGCGCTTTATATGCAGAATTCAAATGCTGCATGTCAGACTTTAAAAAAATCTCTGCAGGCGCTCGAGCAAAAACCGGAGCACCCGTTCAACCTTCTGTGCATGATCTTTGCGGCTGGCGCTTTTCCGGTGCAGTTCAGGGGCATCGATGTTGAGACAGGCTGTAAAAAAATCGTTCAGACCGGGTATTTCGAGCCATTATGGCCGCTCATGGCTGCTGCCATAAAAAATCTTCCGGGCAGCCAGCCACAGCATTTGCTTGAAGAACTTTCAGCAAAGAGCCCGCCGGCGCTTCTGAAGAATTTTATATCTCTGGTTCCGGCTTTCAGGAAGCTGTCGGGAAAACCGGCTGCAAAAACAGCAGAGCAAAGGTTTCTGCTGCTGTCAAATCTTGGTGAAGAGACAATTTCTTATGAAATGTATCAAAACTGGCTGAATGAAAAGCATTCACCGGTTCTGCGCTTTGACAGATGCACCGGGCGCCTCAGCCACGGCCGGAATTCTACAGTTATGAAACCCGCCAATGCGGGTTTTCGCATTTTAAGTCAGCTGCTGAGCTGTTATCCCGGAAAAGTTTCTGTTGCCGGCCTGTTCGAGCAGGTCTGGGGCGGGCGCTTCGACAATGAAACTGACCGGCCGGCCGTAAAAACTTCGCTCTCGCGTTTGCGGTCAGTGCTGCGAAAGGTCTGCAGCAGCATACGCATCGTAAAGTCGAGAACTGACGATTCAGTACAATTAATCATCAACAGCCACTTTGAAATGGTCACACCAACCGACGCTACATAAAAAAAGCATTTTTTATTATTTTTTGGCGGCCCGCAGCCCCGTGTGGCAAAAATCTATCGAAATTTTCGCCACCGCTGGTTACAACCCCCATGAAGACGAAGTTCCCAGCACTGTTTAGACGTATACTTTCTGAAGATTCTTCAATGATTGGGGTTTTCTGATGAAAAAGCATGGATTATCGATTATTCTGGCTTCATTTCTGGCATTTGTCTGTTCGATGGCAATGGCAATTACTTCCCCGCTGAGCGAAGTGAAAAGTGCAAAAGCGGAGAGAGCAGACAGGGCTTCTTCTGAAAAACTGGCGCTGATTACGGGTAACGAAGAGCTGCTCAACCAAACGGAGCGGGTCATTTTCAGCAAAAATGGCGAAACCGTATTGTCAATCTGCGGCAATTTTGCAACAGAGCGCGGTGACTCGGACGAAGAACGGGTAAGAAATTTTCTGCTGCAGCATGGTTCGGTTTTCAACATTGCAAGAAGCGGCGACAATCTGAGTTTTGTCAAAGAAACCAACGGCGGTGGAACCAGGCATTTCCACTACCGGATGCAGGCCGGCGAACTGCCGGTCGAAAATTCTGAAATTACGGTTCGGCTCGGCAAAGACGGTCAGATCAGGCAGATAGACGGGTCGTTTCCGGAAATTGATAATTTTAACAGTGAAGTTCGCCTCAGCAGCGCAGAAGCAGTAGCCATGGCCGAATCTTTCCTGAAACTTGAAAAAAAACGCTCAAATACAAATTCTGAGAAATTTATTAGTGTCAGAAACCGCACGGCCAGTATCTGCTACCGCGTTCTGATACCTGCGAGAAAGCCGCTCGGCGACTGGGAAATCATCATCGATGCAAGATCCGGCGAAGAAGTCAGCAGAAAAAACCTGCTGATATTCTATGAAGGAAAAGGCTCTACCTATGTCAGCCACCCTTTGAAATGCGACATCTCGGTTGAGGCGCTGCCGCACCTGATCGATGGAACACTGAAAGGGAAATTCGCCGACATTCATAACGACGAAACTGCCAATGCTTCGAGTTCTGACGGCGTTTTTGTTTACCCGACCCACAACCTGCATTTCAACGAAGGAATGATGTATTACCTGGTCAACCGGGTGCATGATTTCTATGCAGGGCTTGGCTACGACCGGCTTGATTTTCCGATCAAGGCGGTTGTGCGGTTCGACGTGCTTTACGACAACGCTTTTTTCAGCGTTCTCGAGAATGCCATGTATTTTGGCGACGGATATCGTTTCAATGACATGGCGCGGGAAGAAAGCGTCTGCTTTCACGAGTATGCGCACGCCGCCAGGCATCAGATCGTCAAGCTTAAATATGAAGGCGAACCGGGCGCCATCGATGAGGGGCAGGCAGATTACTTCGCCGCCAGTCTGTCGAATGACCCGGTAATAGGTGAATACATCGTCAACAAAATGGGCAAACCCTGGCTGCGCAACCTTACTGACCAGAACCGTTACCCTGAAAACCTCAGCGGCAATGTTCACGAAGATGGCAAAATCTGGGGCGGAGCGCTATGGAATCTTCGACAGGCTCTTGGCAGCCGGATCTGTGACAAGCTTGTTCTTGCCAGCCTTTACTACCTTGTTCCGGAATCGAATTTTCAGCATGGGTTGAACGCCATTCTGCTGGCTGATGAGAACAACTATGGCGGCAGCAACAGAGACAAAATTCTTGAGGTTTTCGCTAAACGCGGTATCGCGCCTGCAAACAGCAGCAGGCTGTCATTTAATCAGGCTGATCTCAGGCAGATGCGCAGGTTCAACGATCTGCAGAACCCGGTCAGCCGCTGAGGAGGTTAAATTGTTCACTGATGCCGGTCAGGCGTGGCAAAAGAACTCGGTAATTGAACACTGCAGGCGGTTATTTCTTGATTATCTCGACGGTGAGCAGTTAGAATTACTGTTGAGACTAATTAAGAATGTGGGAAGGCAAATGAATAACAACCCGCTCGCTGCCCTGGCCGGCAGCATGGATCTTTTAAAGAAAATTCTCGAAACCACTCAGGATGTCTACTGGGTGATCGACAAAACCGGGCGTTTCGTCTACGTCAGCCCTTCGGTAGTGCAGCAACGTGGTTATACCCCCGAAGAGGTGATGAACATGCCGGCCCTCGATTCAATACATGAGTCAGACCGGCAGACTGCGCAACAGACCTTCACTCTCGGGCTTGAAATGATCGACAAGGGGCTGACCAGACTGCCGGCCGGCAAGGTGCGTCTGAGACAGACGCACAAAAATGGTGGTTTTGTCTGGACAGAGGTAGTCAGTGAATTCTTCTTCAATGAAGAACGCGAGTTCATGTTCGTTCTTGGCATCAGTCGCAATATCAATGAACTGGTGGCTGCTGAACAGCGGCTCAAGGCTTAAAAGGTTACAAAATTAATTGTTGTTACCAATACGGGCCCTCGATCGTTTATAAAATGAAAAAGGGTACATTCAAAGGAACATTCAGGAGGGAAGTATGAAAATACTGAAAAAGTTCTCTGTAATAATGATGCTCCTGGGCGCGATTTTCATGACCGGTTGTGATGCGAGCCAGATTATCGACGTCATTTCAAAAGTAGCCGAAGGCGTTCAGAAGGCCATTCCCGCCATAAAAGAAGTCATTAACACGGTCAGCAATGCCGTGAGCAGCACTAACAATGATACCGCCGACAATACGGCCACGCAGAATACCACAAACACAGCTCAGGAAACCGACAAAAAAGAAAACGATGCATCAGTAGTTGTAATCAACCCCACTGATGATGAAGAGGTTTCTGACCAGGCAACCGCGACTGCAACTTCTACCGAAACTGCCACCAGCACCCAGACTTCTACCACAACATCCACGGCAACCGAAACTTCAACTCAGACAACCAGTGCAACTTCGACCTCCACATCGACCCAAACCAGCAGCGCCGCTCCGGCCATTTCTGAAAAAGGTCAGCAGCAGATGGACAGCGTTGTCGATTATGCTCTGCGCAACCACCGGGGTGGCTCTAACGGCGATTGTTTCAATGCCGTATGGGGCTATCTTACCAGTTCGGGCTATGGCAACCTCAAAGCCTGGGGCGATCTGCCAAACATGGGCAGTGACGAAGCCAGAGAATTTGCAGAATTCATGAATAAAAGCAGCGCAAATCTCAATGAAGCCGGTCTGCAGCGCCTTGACACCGCTTTCAATCCTCCAATTACCAACCCGCACGACCCGAGAATTCCGAAGGGCGCCGTTATCGTCGTTGCCGCAGGCAGTTATGGCACTTCTCACCCTACCGCCGGCGACATCGTAATCAAAGCCGGCGAAGGCCGATTCGTTAACGACGGCCCGAACATGAACTACGGCACATCCTCAACCTGGACCGGCAAACTTCTCGGTGTTTATATACCGAAATAAGACTCTTGATAGAACCTCGCTTGATTCATAGTCTGACAGGAGGCGGCCGGCCAAAAACCGGCTGCCTTCTGTTATAATTGGAACAATAGCCAATGTCTGGAGGCCCAATGCAACTGAACGACAAAAAGCTGTCAGCCAGAAGGGTGCTGGCTATATTTTGTTTTTTTACCTGCAGTTGCCGTTGCTGTTGGCCGATGCTCCGGCAAAAATTTCTGACAGGGCTTTTGAAAGACTTGGCCTGACCATTGCCTGTCTGTTCGAACGCTTTGGTGATGCGGCAATCAATGCCGGCCGCGGCAATTTTGTGGCAAGCTTTGAACGACCAAAATTTTCACGCGACTATCGCAAAATGCGCCTTAAGATCACCGGCATGCAGAAAATGCCAGTTGAAGCGGTCAAACACAAAGTTACCAGATTCTTTTTTGCTGAAACTCCGTTACCCCCAAGAAAAGAATGTGTTGGTTTCTTCAGGGTTTTTCCGCCTGAAAATCTCGAGGAACTTGCGGCAGGCTCCCCGGTCAGCCTGGTTTACCGGCTCGATCTCGAAATCAACCTGCAGGAATGTGTCATGATTGCCGCAAAGGCCGGCATAAGCTTTGCCATCGAGGAATCAGGCATACTTGAGTCTGAAAAGCTTCTCATACCGGTTCGCAAAATCAGCAACGACAATCTCAGGCTTTTACTCGAACGTTTCTTTCCCAAAATTGTTCAGATAGTTGTCAACAAAGGCACCGACAATATGCTCAGCGCCTTTCTCTCTGCCGGCAGCACCAGAGAAAGCATTCTTAGATCTGCCGGTATCGATCAGCTGGCGCCTTTTACTGTCTTTGCGGCCATCGAGATCACCAAATATCTTGCCGCCCAGCAGGTTAAAAACCTGGCTATGGGTGGAGCCGGCGCCGCGTTATCGACCATAGTCATACCAATGCCGGTAATCGGGCAGGTGGCTATCGGCGCGGTACTGGTGAACCTGGCAATTACCAATGCTCCCGGCCTGATAAACTGGAGTGTCGAAGAATTCAAAAAGGGGGTTTTCCGTGACCGGCTCGGCAAGGCAACCATGAACCTGATGGGCAAATACCCGCCGGGAAACAGCCAGGTTCGCTGGTTCGAAGACCAGGTCAAGACCGAAGCCGCCAAAGACGATTATTCAACCCTGCACCGAATTCTCTTTTTTCTGCGTCTGCAGCCACTCAACGTAAGAAAGCCATGGAAGGCGGCGTTGAAGTATTACGTTGCACCGGTTGCCAGGCAGGCCGAAAAAAATGCCTCTTTCAAAGCTGAGCGCTATCTGTCAATAATTAACTATCTTTTGCATGAATGACCTGTGCAAAAGCGAATACAAGGCTGCTTTTTTCATGCGACATTGAAGAATCCGACCCCCATGAAGAC
>DAOQWI010000076.1:0-14698 GCA_035342015.1 Candidatus Ozemibacteraceae bacterium
TTGTCGGCAGCCATGCGGGCTACCGTACTTTTACCAGCACCGGCGGGGCCGTCGATGGCGACTATATCAAAACCTGTCTTACTGGGCGTTTGCAAAGTGTGCAACGAACTCCTGTGAACTCATCGGTTGAAAATATGAACCGACTAATGGGCAATATCGTACACTATTTTTATTCTTTGTGCAACTAAAAAAGTGACGGAAATCTTTTTGTAAAAAGCTTTTTACTTCAGCCTGCGATGCAGTTTTGCAGGCGATTGAAGAAATCTGGAAAAGAAATCTTTACGCAATCAGGATTTTTTATAAACAATCCCTTTTCGCTGCGACGGGCAAGAATGGCAAAAGCCATCGCCAGGCGGTGATCATCGGCCGGATCAACTTCGGTTACCCCGGTAAGTCGGCTTCTGCCTTCGATGCGAAACCCGTCGGACAGTTCCTGGCACTTTACGCCCGTTTTCTGGAGTTGACTGACCAGAATGCCGATGCGGTCGCTTTCTTTACGGCGCAGCTCCGATGCTCCGGTTACCTGAGATGGACCGTCGGCAAAAGCCATGGCGACTGCCAACGCCGGCAATTCATCGATCAATGATGGTATCTCGGCTGGCAAAATCTCGACGCCATGCAGAACGCCGCCGGTAATGGTTGCAGTACCTGCCGGTTCCTTTTTGGTAATGGTCTGCTCACTGAATGAAATGCCGGTTCCCATTTTTTTCAGTACATTGAAAAAGGCGGTTCGACATGGGTTTAACAGAATGTTTTTCAGCTCGACGCAGCTTCCTGGAAAAATCGCGGCAGCCACGGCAAAAAACGCGGCACTGCTGACATCACCCGGAATGGCGAACGAAAAATCACCTGCAGGCTTGAATGGCCCGTTAAGACATATTTTGCGGTCATCCCGGGTAATGCCGGCTCCAAGAAATTCAAGCAGTCTCTCTGTGTGGTCCCTGCTCGCAAAAGGTTCTTCGACAACTGTGCAGCCGGCAGCATGCAGCCCGGCAAGCATCAGTGCCGATTTAACCTGCGCCGAGCTGTGGTGGTTGAAGAATGTTTTCGACGTCAGATTTTGCCGCCCGCTGATGCGAATTGGCAGAGTGCCAGCATCCGAACATTCGATTTCTGCACCCATCTGGCGCAGGGGTTCGACCACACGCAGCATTGGCCGGCGTGACAGCGAAGTGTCGCCGGTCAGAATGTATTCGCCGGGTCGCCCGGCAAGAATTCCGGCAAGCAGTCTGGCGGTGGTGCCGGAATTGCCGCAGTCGAGCTCGACTGGCATTGAAAAGTCTGTGACGGCCTGCTGGCTATTGCGAAGTCGAACTGCTTTTTTATCGCGTAGCACTTCAACGCCCAGTTTTTTGACAAGCCTCAGGCTGGTGGCCACATCGACGCAGTCTGAAAGATTAGCCAGTTCAAGACTGCCTTCGAGCAGAAGGCTTATCAGAACCAGCCGATGCGATATTGATTTGTCACCCGGAAAACTCAGACTGCCGGCGATCTGCCGCGCTGGTTCAAGAAACATGCCCGGTTTTCAGTGGTTTGCCAAGCATGATCGAGAGAATCTGGTCATCGGTTTCAATCATGCCGGGAGCTGCAATCAGACCAATGTTGGCAAGGCTCGATTCAAGATTTTCACCGAGAACGCCGTTGGTGGTCGGCAGCCGCAGACCACGCACGGCCATCATCGCCGCCTGAAATGCCGAGTCGACGGCACAGACCAGCTTGATCGAACAGCCAACCTTGGCACCGTCGCAGATAATACCGGTGATGCTGCCAACCATGTTGTTGACCGCTGCCGTTGCCGTTTCGAGGTCGCCGCCGAGCAGATAGGTGGCGCCGGCGGTCAGACCTGTACCCGAGCAGACGACACAGCCGCACATCGCCGAAAGGGTGCCTGAATGATGCTTTAAAATACTGGTTATACCGTGGCTGATCGCCAGAGCTTCGCTCAGACGACGGCGATCGGCTTTGACATGCTCAGCGAGAACGTGCAGCGGCAGTGAGATTGTGAGGCCCTGATTGCCGGACCCGGCCGAGGTCATTACCGGCAGGTTGCAGCCAGACATGCGGGCATCGACTGCGGCCGAAGTCAGAGCTTTGGCACGGTTTACAACGTCGTTGCCGAGCCAGCCTTCGTTGATGAGATTGTTGTATATATTGCCGATGTGCAGAAACCCGTCTTTGGCAAGACCAGCTTCGGCAACCCTTAGATTCATGTCGATGCCGTTGAGCATGTGCTGGCGCAGTTCTTCTGATAATTGCCCGATGTTGTTCCAGATTTCGGCAAACGAGACCGAAGCGAGTGCCTGCCGTTGTTGCAGCAGCTCGCCTGAACCGCTGTCGCCGGAGGCGTCAGACGAGAATATCGTTCGCCCGTTCTTCTCAAGAAGAATGCAGTTCTCGTGGCTGCCGCTGATGATACAGCGGCCAATCCCGCCTTTATCGTCTTCGACGAGGGCATCGACGAACAGCCCGTGCTTTTCAGAAGCCAGGTCGATGGTGATAAGATCACGGGCAACAAACTGGCGGGCCCGGTCGAGCCAGGCTTCGTTCATGTTTTCGAGCAGTGTCAGCCCGGGTTCTTCGGCCTCTGAATAACAGCCAAGCGCCGCAGCCAGCGGAATGCCGCGCTGCCCGCCAGTGCCGGGAATGCCGACTTCCATGGCATTTTTGAGAAGATTTGTCGAGAGACGCAGAGTGATCTTTGCGACCTCAGAGCTGGTCATTCTTCGGGCTTTGCAGGTGGCCAGGGCGATGGTTATAGGCTCAGTGCAGCCAAGGGCCGCTTTGATGTCGAGGCGCAGGGTTTTTTCAAGTTGGGCAAGGCTCATGGGTTTCCTCCGGTGCGATAAAAAGTTAGCACATGCGCCGGGCAAAAACAATAAAGGTCTGTGCCGAAAAATGCGGGTTGGCAAGGTGTCATCGGTGGGGCTACAATAAACGAAAACAGCAGCATGCTCAAAAAGGAAATCAGATGCAAAAGAATTTTCTCGGAAAAACCGGTATTGCAATAACTCACCTCGGTATTGGCACATTGACGATGAGCCCGATGCAGCGTGGGCTGAATGTGGCTGACGGGGCTTTGGTCATTCTGCATGCCCTTGCGAGTGGTATCAATTTTATCGATACGGCCCAGATGTATGGCTCTTACCCCCAAGTTGGCGAAGCACTCAGGCAATGGAAAGGCGCGGCGCCGGTCGTTGCTTCGAAGTCGGCCGCACGCACCCGCGAGACCATGCAGGCTGCTGTGGGCGAATGTCTTCAGCAGACTGGCCTGAAAAAGGTGGATGCATTCCTGCTGCACGCGGTTCGTGATGCCGAAGATTTTGCCGGCCGGCAGGGCGCCCTCGATTATCTGCTCGAAGCGAAAAAGGCGGGCCTTATCGGGGCTGTCGGGGCCAGTTCACATTCTGCAAAAACTATCGACATGCTCGGTCAGCACCCGGCAATCGATGTGCTGCACCCGATGTATAATCGCGATGGCATCGGCATTCTTGATGCCAGTCTCGATGATATGACGGTTTTTCTAAACCGTGCCCGCGCGAACGGAAAAGGCATCTATGCAATGAAACCACTTGGTGGCGGACAGCTGCGCAACGATGCGGCCGCGTCTCTCGACTGGGTTCTCAGATCGGGTGTTGTGGATGCAGCGGTTGTCGGCATGACTTCTGCCGATGAGGTTGATATGAATGTGCAGGTGGCGACCGGCGTTTCGGTCGATCCGTCCTTTGCCCGTAAAGTTGCCGGGCAACCTCGCCGCCTGTTCATCAACGCGATGGTCTGCATAAATTGCGGTGCCTGTATCAGAAGCTGCCAGCAGTCAGCGCTGAAGCCGGGCGAAAAGACGCCGCAGATCGACCATCAGCTTTGTGTGCTCTGTGGCTACTGTTCTCCGGTCTGCCCGAAATTTGCGATCCGCATAATCTGAAACAGTGCCGGGAAACCGGCTGAAAAGAAGAACCGGCTGTCTGCATCTGCAGACAGCCGGTTTTTTTCAGAACAGATTAGAAGCCGTCGAAACCACCGCCGGCGGCGGGTGCGGCTGCCGGGGCAGAAGCTGCTTCAGTAGCTGCCGGAGCGGCTGCGTCGGCCGGGGCCGGAGTTGCGACCGGCGCATCAGCGGCAGGAGCAGTTGGTGCCGGAGCGACTGAAGTGTCAGCCGGAGCTGCATCAGCCGGGGTTGCCGGAGCTGGTGCCGGTTCAGTTTTCGGGGTAGCGTCGATAGCGTCGAAGCCGCCTTCGAAACCGCCGCTGGTAGCGGCCGGTGCCGGTTTATCAGCTGGTTTTGCTTCGTCGATGGCGCCGAAGCCTTCGGTGCTGGCTGGCTTGCTTTCTTCGGGCTTGGCATCAGTCGGAGTTTCCACCGGTTTGACTTCGCCCGGTTTCACTTCTGGCTTCTGGGCCGGAGTGGTGGTTTTGTTGGCTGAATCTTCGTCGGGCAGAATGATGTCTTCGGTGCCCATCAGAGGATCTTCTTCGAAGATCGAGCTGGTTTTGCCGGTTTTTTCGGTTTCATTGAGGCCGGGAAGTTTAACTTCGCGGGCGCTGAGAAGCTTGTTGAATTCTTCTTTGTAGCGGATTTCAGTCGGGGCGAAACCGAAATAATACTGGATCTTCGGTGAGTAGCTGACGGTCAGACCGGCAACAACTACGGCCACCATGCTCATCAGCTTGATAAGAATGTTGAGTGACGGGCCGGAAGTATCTTTGAACGGATCGCCGACGGTGTCGCCGACTACGGTTGCCTTGTGGTTGTCAGAACCTTTGCCACCCATCTGGCCTGATTCAACGTATTTCTTGGCGTTATCCCAGGCGCCGCCTGAGTTCGACATCATTACGGCAACGGCAAAACCGCAGGCGAGACCGCCGACCAGCATGCCGATTACACCGCCGACGCCGAGAACCAGACCGACGACGATCGGGGTGATGATGGCGATAAGGCTGGGGGCAAGCATTTCTTTCTGGGCACCCTTGGTGGAGATAGCTACGCACGCGGCATAGTCAGCCTTGGCACCTGGTTCACCCTTAAGCAGGCCGGGGATTTCCTTGAACTGTCTGCGGACTTCTTCAACCATGCTGTGAGCAGCGCGACCGACTGCTTTCATGGTCATGGCGCAGAAAACGAATACCATCATGGCGCCGATGAAAACACCGACGAGAACGAGCGGGTTCATCAGGTTTACATTGTAGTAAGCCATGAAATCAGCCATGGTGGCCTTGGCTATCGGAACGGCCTTTTCGGGGCCGGCAAAAATATACTGGTCAAGCTGTGATTCGCTGAATTTGGCGACGCGCAGCAGGCCGATGCGGAGTTCTTCGATGTAAGCGCCGAGCAGAGCCATGGCGGTCAGAGCGGCCGAACCGATGGCGAAGCCCTTACCGGTGGCGGCTGTGGTGTTGCCAAGTGAATCGAGAGCGTCAGTGCGTTTTCTGACATCGGGGCCCATGTGTGACATTTCGGCGTTACCACCGGCGTTGTCGGCGATCGGGCCGTAGGCGTCAGTGGCGAGAGTCAGGCCAAGGGTAGAGAGCATACCGACGGCGGCAATACCGATACCATAGAGACCCATGGCCGGGTTGTTGAAACCATCAGCAAAGCCGTAGGCGAGAATGATGCCGAGACCGACGGTGAGAACCGGAATACCGGTTGACATCATACCGGTTGCCAGACCTTCGATGATGACGGTGGCGGGGCCGGTTGAAGACTGGGCGGCGACTTCCTGAGTCGGCTCATAGTCAGAGGAGGTGTAATATTCAGTGGCCCAGCCGATGATGATACCAGCCATCAGACCAGTGATGATCGAGCCAAGAATGTAGATGTGGTCGGGCAGCATTTTCCAGACGAGAATGGCGCTGCCGACGGCGGTAAGCAGAGAAGAAACGTTAATGCCGCGACCAAGGGCGCCCATCAATTCTTTCTGTGAGGCGTCTTCATCAGTACTGACGAAGTAGATACCAATCAGTGAGAAAAGGATACCGGCACCAGCAATTGCCAGCGGCAGAAGAATCGAATTGACCTGCAGCGGCAGCAGTTCGGGGGTGGTGAATGCGGCGGCGCCAAGGGCTGCGGTGGCCAGAATCGAACCGCAGTATGATTCATAAAGGTCGGCACCCATGCCGGCTACGTCGCCGACGTTGTCACCAACGTTGTCAGCGATAACGGCCGGGTTGCGCGGATCGTCTTCGGGAATGCCGGCTTCGGTCTTACCGACAAGGTCGGCACCGACGTCAGCGGCTTTGGTGAAGATACCACCGCCAACGCGGGCAAACAGAGCCTGTGAGCTGGCGCCCATGCCGAAGGTCAGCATGATGGTGGTGATTTCCATGTAATCGTGAACGGCAAAGATGCTGTCTTTGAAAACGGTATCTTTAGCACTCATGACCCAGTTGAGAATTTTCCACCAGATCGAGATGTCGAGAAGGCCGAGGCCGACGACGACAAAGCCCATGACGGCGCCGCTTCTGAAAGCGACCTGCAGACCCTGATTAAGGGACTTGGCAGCGGCGGCAGCGGTGCGGTTCGAGGCGTTGGTGGCGGTTTTCATGCCGAGGTAGCCGGAGAGACCCGAGAAAAAACCACCGGTCAGAAAGGCGAGTGGGGTCCAGGGGCTCTGTACGTGCAGTACAAAAGACAGGAAGGCGAAAAAGGCGAAGGCAACGATGAAGAAAATGCCGACGACCTTATACTGTGACCAGAGGTACGACATGGCGCCCTCTTTAACATATCCGGCGATTTCGCGGGACTTTTCGCTGCCCGGGTCAGATGCCATCATGGCATTGTAAAAATACCAGGCAAAAACCAGCGCAGTGAGCGAGCCTATCGGGGCAAGCCAGAAAAACAGTTGTGCGTCCACACAGACCTCCTTCAGGGATCTTCAATCCAAAAATATCCTCATTCCTGCAACAACAAGCAGTAAATATACCATGAAAATTTTACTTGTCAATTAAATGACAAGTGTTTTTGCGTTTGCAGCAAGAGAAAATTTGAATTGCCATAACAGCTTCAGGATGTTAGAATTTTGCAGCTATGGAAACCACGCATGAAGACAATGTTGCATCGCGACAAAAACTCGCAGTTGCCGCCAGAACCGGCGTTTTTCTTGCTGTTCTGCTTGCCGTTCAGCTTATTGGGCTGCCAAACCCGGTGACCGGTACTATCGTTAACGCTATTTTTATTTTCGTTCTTCTTTACAGCGGCTTGCGGCATGCTCTTATTCTTGCTTTTCTGAGCCCGTTTGGTGGCATTGTTTCCGGCCATCTGCCGGCACCGATGTACCCGATTCTGCCGGTTATCGTCTGCGGTAATTTTGCGTTGATCGGTCTCTATTTTATCTTTTCAAAGCACAGTATGCCTTTGCGACTTGTTTTTCCGGCGCTGGTAAAGGGAGTGATCATCGGCGTTGCCGGATATGTGATCGTTCAGATTCTCGATATCGTGGCGACGGCAAAATGGCTGCTGATGCCAGTGCTGGGTTTTCAGTTCTTTACCGCCGTTGCCGGTCTGTTTGTCGGAGAAAGGCTTTTTCAGTCTCTGTTGCGGGGGCGTGGCGACTCGGTTTGAGTGCCTGATGATCTTTCCCATTCAGAGAGAATCGAGTGCCCGAGATTGATGATTTCTGGTTCTGTTTCTTCTTCAAGCATTTTGATGACGATATCACGGCTGTCGGTGTCGGCAACTCTACCGAGGGCTCTGAGAGCCTGAAGCCTTTCTGAGTTTTCCTGGCTTTCGAGCATTAAAACCAGTCTGCGGAAAATGCTTTCGACAATCTGCATGGTTGCCAGGCCGGGTTGCTCGCAATAAGCCGGAAAAAGCCGGCGAAATTTGCGGGCGGCTGAAAGGAAATAGATGGCAAAGGCGGCAGAGGCACGTTTGCCGCTGCTGTCAGATTTAAGAAGTTCGTGAAGACAGGTGAGAGTCTGCTGATCGTCTGCCAGCCAAAGACCAAGCAGAGCGTTGGCGCAGACGCGGGGGGCCTGGTCGTTGAGCAGACTTTTCAGGCGGTCGCGCTTGTCGGCCACGTCAAGCGGAATATAGGATTCGATGGCATTGGCCCGCACCCGGTCATCAGGATCATTGAACATCTCAGAGAAAAAGTCAGCAAGTTTCTGTGAACGGCTCATGCCGAGTATGCTGATTGCAACCGATTTAAACTCCGGGTTGTCGGTATTTGTGGCAAGTTTTTTAAGAAATTCAATTGCCTGGTCGTTCTGTTGAAACATGAATGGCGAAATTGCCCGTATCGCATCGGTTCTGAAGCCGAAATCCCTGTCTTCGATAAGCTTTATAAGTTGATTCAGGCCCTCTGAAGTGCCGGTCAGGCCGAGAGCCTGGCAGATCGAAATGGCGCCTCTGCCGGAAACTGTTTTAAGGCGCTCGCAGAAGTAAGCAATGTTCGAAAAGCCGGTGATGGTAAAATAATCGATGCCTTCGTGGCTTTCGTCGGGCATGATCAAAGGCTTGAAAAGCAGATAGTCACGCGCTGCCGAATTGAAAGCCTGATCGCCGACCGGCTGAAAAGCATTGTTGCGACTGGAATGTCCGGCAGAGTTGCGGGCATTGGTGAGAACCGGGCCGATAGCTGAAAAGTCAGATCTCGACCGGGTGCCGATGTGACCGATGATAACATTGCCGCAGCTGAGTCCTGAGCGCATGTTTATCTCTTCGAGACCGAGCTGAGCAGCTTTAAAATTGAAAATATTCAGGTTGTTTCTTACAGAAAGAGCTGCGAAGCCTGCGCGCAGCTGTGCTGGCCAGGCGTCATTTTTATTGATCGGAAAAATCGCGGTTATAAAACAGTCGCCAAGCTTGTCTACCAGGCCGTTGGCTCTGGCGATAATTTCAGTGGTCTGGGTGAAAAAGCGGTTCAGCGTGTCGACGGCTTCTGAGGGTGAACTGCGTTCAATAAAGCTGTTGAAACGGTGCAGTTCGAGGTGAAGAATTACCGCGTGCACGGTTTTGCCTGAAAAATTGCGGCTTGCAAGCTCGGGCGAATGTTCGAAAATTTTGCGGGTAATGAAATTGCTTGTGGTTTCTTTGTCATGCAGAATCGAGGCCAGACGGTTAAAAGAATTTGCCAGTTCGCCAAATTCATCTGTCGATCTGACCATGGCTTTGTAGCTGTAGTCGCCGTGGCTCATCGACTCAATTGACTGCAGAATCGAGTTCAGCGGACTCAGAAGAGTTGCAGAAATACCGTAGGCGATGAAAATACCGATCAGTATCAGAACCAGACCCAGCGAAAGATTGTAGACGAGAAGATTGCGAATGTGTGTGTATTCTTCGTCGATGGTGAAGCCGGCCCTGATCAGGCCATAACGTTTGCCGCCGATCACGATTGGCACCGAAGTATCGTATACCGGTCGTTTGCCGGCAGTGGCCCTGCGTATTGAAAGATCTGAAGAAAACAGGGCAGCCCGTGACCAGCCATCTGAGAAGTATTTGCCGTGCGTATTCGGATGCGTGCTTGAAATGATGCGGCCCTGATTGTCAAGAATGAGGCAGTATTCGATTTTGTTGAGTTTGACAAATTCCCGCAGGGCATAGTCTATCCCCTGAAAATTGCCTCTGACAATATCTTCGCCCATGGCGAGGGCAATCATGCGGCCAAGCAGGCGGCCGCTTTCTTCGGCCCGGCCCAGGCTGGTGTGCTTGATCTGAACCGTTACCAGATAAACCGAAACCAGCATGATGAAGATGATGAGCAGAGTGAAGGTGACGGCAATCTTCTGTCTGAAGCTTGCCGAAAAATTGTGTGCCTTCTGCTGCATCTGCTGATCAACGGGCATTGGCAAGATCCTCCTCGAGCTGTTCGAAAAGTTTTTCGTCAGGTTGTCTGGTGGTAAACATGCCCGAGAACATCTCTGAAGATTGAATTCTGTTGCCGAGCTTCATAAAATTGCCGACAACTGTCTGCTCGAAAGGGCTGCGATAATCAGAGTTTACAACATAGACCCCGCCCGGTACCGGTGGGCTTTCATGCACGATTTTCATGCTGTTGCGCACGTTTTCAGGCTGTTCCAGAAAGAAGTTGCTTGTGAGGACGATACAGTCATACTGCTCGTTCTGCAGGCCGAGAATCGAGTCGCTGTAGTTCTCTGAGAAGTGCTCCTGCTTGAAAAAAGTGCTGTGCGAAAAACCTTTCTTTTCGATCTCTTTGACCGGAATCAGGTAGCCGGCAAGCTGGTCGCCGCCGCGATAGGCGATGCGGTAACCACGCAGGTCTTCGAGAGCGGTGGCGGGGTCATTGCTTCTGACAAGAAAAATCACTTTTTTAGGCGGCTCGAAAACTCTTTCGAGAACAGCCCTGATCGGATGACTTTTGCGATAATTGATGTAGGCCATGGCTGTTATACTGCCGTAATCGGCAATTTTGCGGTTAAGTTTGTTGATTACCTCAAGCTCATTTACCGAAACGTCGATACGGGCGGTTTTGCCGGTCTTTTCGACGATCCGGTCCAGCTTCGGCTGCATCATTTCAATAAATTGAACCAGATCGCCCCGCGGAATCACAAAAGTGAAAATAATTTCGCGGCGGCTTTCGGGGTCTTTGGCTTCTTCGTAAGGCGCCCGGCTGGCGATATCGCTGAAGACTTCGGGCAGTCCGGCAGCATTGCCGGTGTATTCAATGAAACTTTTCCAGAGGATTCCGCCTGTACCGATAATGCCGGCGATGAGAAGAAACGCCACTCCTACAAAGATCGAGGTTTTATCGGCCACTGCCCTGCTGCTCATCTAAAAAGCCTGCTGTAATGAAGGTTGTTAATAATTTACCACATATAAAACAAATTGTACAAACTTTTGCAGAGAAAGTTGGTATTTCTTACATCGGGTTAAACTTTTTTCTGCTATGATTAAAACAACTGGTCCGTTTGCAAATGACATTTTCGGGGTGAATATCATGATTATCAACAATCGCAGGGGCGTAATCGGTTTCATGCTGACCATGGCCGTGGGCATTGCCCTTGGTGCCGCAACCCTTGTCGTTACCAACGAAATGACCCGCAATGACAACAGTAAAAAGACAACCCTGAGTTCGGCCCGCACCCCATCTTCGCCAGCTTCTGTCGAGAAGGCATTCGAAAAATATCAGAAGGCCTATCAGGAATACCAGCAGGCTGCCGGTCTTGGCCGTGAGGATGTTAAAAAATACGCCGATGCCTTCAAAGAGGCGAAACGTAACCTCGAAATAGAGATTCTGCGTAATACCCCCGGTGTCCAGGAAATGGACCTCGAAAAGCTCGAAAAAGGCGACGAAGCAGCTGCTGGTGCCTCTGCTTCGCCTGCTCATGCTGATTCAACCAATCCGTTCAGTGTTTCGACCGTCACCATCGGCAGTTCAGCCAGCTCAGGAAACAGCGCCCAGAGTCAGGCGGCAACATCGGATGCTGGCGACACCGCCAACCAGGCAGCTGCTCCGGCAGTTTCCGGAAGTGTAACCGGCGTCAGCGGTGAAATCACCGGCATGGACTACTACCGCGTTAAATCAGGCGATTCCCTGTCGAAAATCTGCGAACAGTTTTATGGGGCGTCGGGCATGTGGCAGCACATTCTCAAATACCAGGTGCCTACGATCGCTGCTACTCCGAATCTGATTTTCCCGGGGCAGCTGATTGCTTTGCCGCGCGGTATAAAGCCATCTGGTACAACCACTGTTAAAAATCAGAATTCGCAAAATCAGACGACAACCAGCTCAACTTCCGGATCTACCGGAAATTACAAGGTGGCCTCTGCAGGTGACGAATCCTGGCAGCAGACCTTTCAGAAAGACTATCTGATCTCTGATAATGCCCTGACCAATTCAGGCACCATGACAGTGGCGCAGATTCAGCGCTTTCTCGACTCGAAAAATTCGGTGCTGGCGAAGCCTTATCGCGGCTCGACTCCGGCGCAGATGATTTATGACGCCGCCAAAAAATATGGCATCAACCCGCAGGTGCTTCTTACGCGCCTGCAGTGTGAACAGGGGTTGATCAGCAAATCGACCGCCACTCAGAAACAGCTTGACTGGGCGGTTGGCGTTGGCTGCTATGATTCCGGCAACTGGAATCAGAAATTCAAGGGCTTTGATAAGCAGATCGAATACGCCGCTCACACCTATCGGCGTCATTACGATGACGCAAAGGCGAAACTCGACCGTGGCGAAAAGGTTACCATGAATATCGATGGTCAGCAGGTTACCGTTAAAAATGCCGCGACCTATTCGTTTTACAAATATTGCCCGCATTTTCAGGGCAACAAGCTGTTCTATGATGTCTGGCGCGGTTATCGCAGCAAATTCTGATCACTCAGCCAGATGTTTGAATAACGCCGCGACCCTCCTGGAATCCTCCAGCAGGGTCGCGGTGTTTTCAGAAGCAAGCATGATCACTGCCTGATCTTCGATGCGAACCCATTTGCACAGAGAAGTTTCGGCTGCCTGCTTCAGCCTGCTTTCAGAGATTTCGTCGTTACGGCATTCATGAAAATGCAGAACCTTGCAGAACTTTTCTGACGCTGCAGCTTCAGCGTTGTCTTCGGCCAGAGGACAGATACCGGCTGCATTGCGCCAGTCAGGGTGATATTCTGGCCGGTTGTAGCCACTGTTTATAGCCGTTAAGATTGGGCCTGCCGCTGTTACTGCGAATGAAAACCTCATCGGAACATTCTGCAGGCTGACTAAATCATGAAAAAGTTTTGCAATTTCAAACATCCGGCTGGTCAGCGGTGCCGGGAGTCGAACCGGGAAAGCCCGCCAGCTGTGTCTGAGTTTCAATGATTTGTCGAGGCTGACCTGGGCAATCATCCTTGGGGTGCCGTTGAAAAACGTGATTTCAATTCTTGCCTTTGGACTGATGAATTCTTCGAGCATAACTGGCCCGGCAAATTCGCTGATTATCTGTTCAAAAAACTCGGGCAGTTCTCGAAAAGCCTTGAGAATATAGCAGGCCCGGCCGTCGGCGAGGTTGGTCGAGCTTTTCATGATCAGCGGAAACCGGTTGAATTTTACCGCCCAGGCGCTGAGTCTGGCGAATTGCTCTGAAACGGCGTATTGCGGTATTGTGAGCTTTTGTGATGAGCAGAACTCTCTTAATTTCTGGCGATTGATCAGCAGCGCGAACTGGCTGCTGGCGCAAAGCTGCGGTGGTAATTTGTCGCGGCAGGCCGGCAGGTCGCAGAAGAACGGGAGGTTGGCATCTGAATACAGCTGCTCAAGAAAACTGGTTTTTACATCGCTCATATTGAGTGTACTTATCGGCTGAAAACTACCGACTGTACACCAACATTATTCGCGCATCTGTTCTTCGAGTTCTTTAAGGCGCGCTTTGGCGATCTGGTTCTCTGGCTCGCGGTTGAGGGTGCGATTTAGGCGGTCTATCTCATTGCGACTGTATCTGATAAGTCTTTTAAGAACATCGAGGTCGCGGGTTATGGTGCGGTCATCGTTCGGGAGCTGGTTGGCTCTTTCCCAGTCGTTGAAGGCCTTACGGAACTTGTTTTTCTCAAAGAAAATCTGACCGCTGAGCTTGAAAATGCTGAAATTGCTGGGGTCATAGATCCGCGCCCGGTCGAGGCGGCGCAGGGCTTCTTCGTAGCTTCCCTGGTAATAGTCATTGATGGCCGATTCTACATACTGGCGGGCCCGCGATTCGTTGACGTGTCTGTCACGCTCTTCATTGCGGGCGGCAACTTCTTCTTCGATCGTCCTGGTGATCGAAGCAACCGGAACTGGCTCTTCGACTTCAGTTCTGATGCCAAAACTTGCAAGATTTTTGCGCATGGTGGTGAAGTCGATGCTTGTAGCAGAGGGGATCGAGGAAAAGAAATACCCCACCGCCAGCACAAGCAGCACTACCACAGCTATCTTGATTTTTGGCATTAACTTTTTCACCTTGGACACCATGCCTCCTGAAGATTCAGGCCTCTTTCAGAAAGGTAGGTATACCAGCGGCTTTTCCGGGGTGAAATATCTGCTTTCGCAAAACCACCGTTTCGGAAACAGTCGTAGTGGTAACCCAGCAATGCTAATTCCCTTTTTATATCGGGGTTTCCGTATTTAAAACCCTGATTGACTTCTTTTTCAAAGCAGGTGTGTACGGGCCAATACCCCCATGTCTTCAGTATATCGGAATTTGCAGATAACGACAAGGGGGAAAGCATTATCTGCCAAAGCGCTCGGGCTTTCAGTAGTGCAATAGATGCGGTCAGATCTGGCTCCAGGGCTGATGTGTTTTTTTTGCGCCAGCTGGTTTCCCAGAAAAGAGCTTCGATTGGGGTCGCCGCAGGGTCAGGGTGCCAGCCGCGGTTAAGATAATGCTTGAGCTCAGCAGGGTTGAGGGTTGTGAGTTCTGACCATGAAACTGGAGTGGTGCGGTTTCCGGCGAGTTTGACGGCTACTTTGAGCTCAGTCAGATCCTTGCCTGGGAGCTCAATACTTAACGTGCCAATTGCCGCCGCAATTTCGTCGACAAGAGAGTCTGAATACTCACGTGACCTCTCCGGAAGAGTGCGGGCCGCAGCAAGAGAGAAATAATACAGGGCTTCAGGGTTGAGCTTGTGATCCGGCCATGTTGCCATGAATCGGGCGAAAGTTTCTTTCGACTCCTGCCAGCGACCGAGGTCGAAGGAGCGCCTGCCTTCGTTGAAAACCTCGAGGGCAGTGATTGTGTAGCCAAGACTGCAACACATCATGAAAACTGCCAGAAACAGGTAAGTTCTTCTTTTCAA
>DAOQWI010000077.1:0-14614 GCA_035342015.1 Candidatus Ozemibacteraceae bacterium
GAAGCTGCCGCCGGGCTTCTCGAAAAGGTGCGGGAATTCGATGCGCAATATCCCGATCTTGAACGTGCTTTTCAACGGCTGAAACGGGCAGGCGAAATTCAGCGCCTGACGGGCCTGGTTACGACTGCAATGCGCGACCGGCTTTATCTTGAAGCAAAAAGACTTTGCGGCGAAATTCAGAAAATCGACAAGAATAATGCCTTTGCCCGCACTACCATTCAGCAGATCGACGAAATTTCGAGCCGCGGCCCTGTTACAAGACAGGAAAGCGCCGAAGACAGAATCCTGCTGGCCATAAGAAAATTTGAAGCTGAATTGCGTAAAGCCGATCAGGAACAGGATATTCTGCAGGTCAGAGCGATTTTAAAAGAACTGCTGTTGCTGAAAAGTGACAACCCGGAATGGGTCGAGCGCCTGGCGGCAGTAGAGAACGAGATTGCAGTTTCCGCTCTGAATGCTGATGAGAATTTTAAACAGGCCACCAGACTTTTTAATGAAGAGCGTTTTGCCGAGCTGGGGCTTTTTCTTAACCGCAACCCCGGCCTGATGAATTCAATCGATACCATGGTGCAGGTCTGGGAAATGCGCCTGATGGCCAATTTCCATTCGGGCAGATTTACAGCAGCACAGCTGAAGGAGTCTGCCGAAGCTATTATTGGCCGCGCCGGCCAGAGCTTTTTTGCCAGCTTCGTTCTGATGAAGCTCGAGCTTGCCGACAACCGTATCGCTGAGGCGAGAGTGCATTATCAGAATGCGGTCAAAATCAACCCGAAATACCAGGGGCTGCGTTGGCCAGGCTGGCTGCTATGGGCGCACGGCGACGGTCGCTGGGCAGTTGTGCTGATGCTGATTGTGGTTTTGATCGTGCTGATTCAGCTGTTGCGACCTGCCATGGCACTTTATGAGTCGACATACTGGCTGAGAGTCGGTCTGCTGGCGAAGATTTTTCCGTCGCTGGCCTTGCGTTCTCTCGAAAACTGCTTTGGCATCTACCGCGATGGTGGTGACCGGGTTAAGCTTTTTCGCCTGCTGGTCAGATGCTGCAATGCTACTGGCGACAAAAAGAAGGCGATGATGTACGCCAGTAATCTGCACGAACTGGTGCCGGGTGATCCGCTGGCCAAGGCCATGGGCTTTGCCACTTCGCCGGCCGCCGATGAAAAAGGCCAGGCAACTGCTTCTGACGCCGCGCATATGCCGGATGCTTCGCATGGCAAGCTTTTAAAAGCACATTCTGATCCGGAAACAGCACATAAACCTTCTGCAGGACCGGCAGGAGCAATTTCACTCGGTGCGATCAAAAGCCGGCGCAAAAGCGAAGAGGCCGCAGCCAGTTCCGACGAGACTGCAGATTCAGGCTTTGCTCCGGCAGAAGAACCGGCAGGATATGACGAAGCTGGTCCTGTCGAGGGGCAGCCGCAATATGCCGATTCTTACGGTTATGATCAGGCTGAACCTGGCTATGATGGCGCGGCTCCAGAAGCCGGCGGGTATTCTCAGGAACCCGGCAGCCATGAACAATGGCCTGAAAATGCTTATGATCAGACGGTTTACGAAAATGAACAGTATCAGCAACCCCTGTATCAGGAAGGTGACCAGCCGTCAGTGTCGGCCGGTGAAGACGGTTATTCCGGGCATGAGCCCGGTTATGAGCAGCAGGGTTACGGTTACGAATCTTATTCTGAAGCTCCGGCAGATGAAGCCTTGGCGCAGGGCGATGGGTATTCACAGCAGTTCACGTCTGAAGATGCCGGAGATACGCCAGGTGAGTTCGCTGAGCCGCAGAATTACAACGGTGAATATGTGCAGCCTGAACAATATGACAATAATTCTGAGGCATCAGAAGTTGTTTCTTCAGAAGTAACCGAAGAAGAACATGTGCCCGGCGGCGATTTAAACACCGAAGCTGAAGTCGGGCCGACCGTCGCCGCAGTCGACCAGACCGATTACGAAGATGAGCCAGAAGCAGCGTCAGAAAATCTTTTTAATGATCTGTTCGTCAGCCCGCCACGTCGCCGGGCTGAGCCTGTTGAAACCCATAATGCCACTGATGCGGAAAGTATTGCCGAACCGGCTGATTCTGGCGAAAGTAACGAAGACTGGTCGCTGTCTTCTGCTGACGAAGATTCTGGTTCTGAAAACCTTCCGGAAGCCGCCTCTTTGAATTCTGAAGACAATGACCAGCATATCGATGCGGGTGATTCTGCATCCACAGAGACGCCTGCAGAAGAATTGCAGCCAATTGCCTATACCGAAGAATATTCGCATGAGGATTTTCCGGAAGATGCTGCCGGTGACCATACTGTTGCAGGCGCCGGTGTCGATATCAATGCCGTTGCCGATGAAGAATCAGGCGCGACAGATGCCGAGCTTCAGCCGATAGCCTACACGGAAGAATATTCGCGAACCGAGTTCGCTGAAACTTCCGAACCGGTTTCTCCGGCTGGTAAAGACAAGCTCGATTACGACGAGTTCGAGTCGGTGATTCCCAAATACTGTTGCAACAAAGACCAGCCAGCCAACGAAATCACCATTTCACCCGACGAAGTGTCGCTTGACGAAGTCAGGGAACTTCTGGTCGATAAGCCCGCTGAGACTGCTGTTATCGATCTCGATGCCGAGCCGGTTTTGCCCGTTCCCTCTGCTGAAGGCGAAATTCTTGCGGTCACTGAATCAGCACCGGTTTTTAACGTCGAAGACAGTATCAGAGAAACACGCACAAGCCTTTTTGCCGAACTCGATGCCACAAACCCACCCGCCGAGCCATCGAAGAAATGGCGCGAAGCCCTGCGCCAGCCTGCCGACTCGGGCGATCTTTTCAAAGACCTGTAGGCGATCTGCCTGTAAAGCGGTGCTTTTCTACCTGATAAACATGAATTGGCAGGTATCTGCGTTACCCTTCCTTGGTGCTTTACATGCGGATGCTGGACGGGGTAAAATCAGACCTGAAAATGTCAGCGATTTGGGAATGAATGTATATGGGACGGCGCAGAGTGGCCAGAATGGTGGCATCAGGCGAGTATCAGATGACTAAACATGCCTATGACCAGATGATTGCCCGCGATATCTTTATCAAGCAGGTTGAAGATGCGGTTATCAATGGCAGGGTGGTGCAGAAATGGCCGGAACGTGACGGCGAGAAGCTTGCCATTATTGGCGAGCGTTTCAATGGCGATTTTATCAAGATTGTTGTGAAAGATTGCGAGATTCCGAAAGTGATCACGGTCTGTTACCCTTATGAAGACATCGATTAGAGCAAAAATAGCTGGTCTGCTTCTGATACTGTTTCTGTTGCCGGTTCTGGCCGGCGCCATCGAATTGTCAGAGATTGAAATGCGCCTGATGAACGATATTTCACGTTATATAGACGTAAAGCCGGAAGGGCAGGCGCTGAAATTTTTCGAACATGCCATGCGCAGCAACAGTGTCGCACTTCGAGGCCTGGCGGCGATTATCATGACCAGGCACTACGGGCAGCGTTTTCAGGGGCTGCTGCTGCGCAGTTTTACCCTCAACCCCGAGAACGACAGGTTTGATCAGGAAAAGAAGGTGCTTGTCAGACTTGAAAATACCGCCAGACTTCTCAAAAGCTTTGCGCCGTCGCTTGATAAACTGGATGATGAGAGGGTGCAGCAGCTTTTTCTTTTTTTCCATTTTCGTCACAAGAATGTCTGGCTGCTCGGAAGAACCGGCGAAGAACTTTCTCTGGCTTCTTTCTACCGCATCAGCGTTTTCAGCCGCTTTTTCGGCGATAAGACCGATGTGATGAAGCTTGCCGCCCTTGCGGATCTTAAAAAATAAAAAACGCAATCCGGTTCTGCCCGGCTGCGTTTCTGAAATTGTGCTGAACAAACTCCACAATCGGGGGGAATATATGCAAAACCGTCTGTTGCTTCTACTCGCTTTTCTGCTGCTGACTGTCACCGCACTGCAGGCCCAGATTCCGGTCGTGAATCTGAAACGGCCAGCTGAACAGCCGATCAGCCTGGCCAGTCTCGATGCCCGGGTCAGAATTTTCGGGCATCTGGCCGAAACTACCATGACGATGCGCTTCTTCAACCCGAATTCGCGGGTGCTTGAAGGGGAACTCGAATTCCCGCTGCCAGAAGGTGCGGTTGTTTCTGGCTATGCGCTCGATATCGACGGCGAACTCGTTGAAGGCGTCGCCATCGAAAAGCAGAAAGCCCGTGAAGTTCTCGAAACTGAGATTCGACGCGGCGTTGACCCCGGTATTGTCGAAAAAGTCAAGGGTAACAACTTCAAAACCCGGGTTTACCCGCTCAACCCCAGCAGCTCACGCACTGTTCAGGTCGTTTATATCACCGAACTGGCCGTAAATGACGGTGAAGCACTTTATCGTGTACCTTTGCAGCTGAGCGAAAAAACCGAAAATTTCAACCTCAGAGTCGAAGTTCTCAGCGCTGATCAGAAGCCGAAAATAGAAATTGTCGGCAGAGAAACTGCCGGGTTCAGCCAGATGAAGTCAGGCTGGTTCACCGAAGTTGCCATTCAGCGCCAGAAAATTGACTCTGAAATCAGGGTCACCATACCGGTTCCTGAGCCTGGTGCCGTTTTTGTCGAAGAAGCCAGCGACGGTAATTTCTACTTCAGCGTTCAGGGCCTTGCTGCCGACCCCGAAAAAAATCGACCGTTCAAACCGGCCGAAAAAATCGTTGTGCTCTATGATGCTTCTGGCTCAGGCGCTAAGCGCGATCTGGCGCTTGAAAAGAAATTTATTGAAGCGTTGTTCGCTTCTGAACGCGTGGCCGCCGAAGTTCGTGTAGAATTTGTCGAGTTTCGCAACCGGCCGGGCAGCAGCCGATCATGGCAGTTGAAGCGCGGCGATGCCGGTGTTCTGATCAAGCACATTGAAGAAGTCAAATTCGATGGCGGTACCAATTTTACCGGTATCGGAAAAGACCTTGGCAAACCCGACTGCTATCTGCTTATCACTGATGGCCTGACAACCTTCGGAAAAAGCGAAATACCAGACTTTGCCGCGCCGGTTTATGCAATCACTTCGGCTGATGGCGCTGATTACAGTTTTCTGCAGCACATCTGCCGCCGCAGCGGTGGCAGCCTGCTGAATCTGAAATCTCTCGATCTCAACCGCGCCGTAAAAATGGTTGGCGCCGACTTCTTCGGGGTTACCGGCCTGGTCAGCGGCAAGGGCATCGAAGAGGTTTTCCCAACCGGCAGGGTCGCTGTGAACCCGAGATATATGTTTGCCGGCCTGCTGAGCGGTGATGAAGCCAAAATTACCCTCAGTTTCGGCACCAGTGCCCAGGGGCTTTTCGAGCGCAGTTACGACATCAGTCGCAGCAAGGCTGTTAAAGGCGATTTTCTGCGCAAGTTCTGGGCAGGCCGAAAAGTTGACGAACTGCTTGCTGAAAAAGAAAAGAATCGTCTCGACATCGTTACGCTCAGCAAAAAGCATGGCGTAGTAAATGAATTCACCTCGATGATCGTGCTCGAGCGCATCGGCCAGTATATCGAACACAAAATCGTGCCCCCGGCTTCAAAACCGGCCTGGCGTGAACAGTATTTTGCCGCTGTCGAGAAGGCCGATGCAGAAGTTGCCCAGACCATCGAGCAGAAACTCAACAGCATTATTCCGCAATGGGAAGAGCGCCTGCGCTGGTGGGAAACCGACTTCTCGAAAGCCCAGATTCCTTCAGGAAAAAACAAACAGGGAGAGGGTGGTTCATGGTATGGCGGCCTGTTTGGTTCTGCTGATCGCGAAAGATCAGCGCCTTCAGAAGTGAGTGGCGCGGCCATGGACACCGACAGCGCCATGCCGCAGAGTATTCCTGAGGCTATGAATGACGAGGTTTTGTCTTCTGAAGAAAGCAAATCCGATGGCTCTGTCTCTCGCGAAATGAACGTTGCCCGCCCGTCGGCTCCTGCGCTATCCCGCAGTATGTCTGCCAAAGAAGAAGCCTCGGCACCGGCCGGTGCGCGGCCGGTTAATCCGGGCGTGGCGATCAAAGCCTGGCAGCCCGATGCACGTTATGCGAAAGCCATAAAAGAAGCTCTTGACCCATATGCCGAATATCTTAAGCAGAAGGCCGAATACGGCAATGCGCCCTCGTATTTTCTTGATTGCGCCGATGTCTTTATCGCGCTCGACAAGAAAGATCTGGCGTTGCAGGTGCTTTCAAATATTGCCGAGCTTGAGCTCGAAAATCCTGCTCTGATGCGAATTCTGGCGCACCGCCTCGCTCAGCTCGAAGAACTGGCGATCAGCGCCATGATCTTTGAAGAAGTGCTCGAAATGCGTCGCGAAGAACCGCAATCTTATCGTGACCTGGCGCTGGTTCTGGGCCGTCTGGGCAAATATCAGCGTGCCGTCGAGCTGCTCTATGACGTTGTGCTGAAAAAGTGGGACGGCCGTTTCCCCGGTATCGAGGTAATTGCCCTCGAAGAGCTCAACAATCTCGTCGTTAAGGCCAAAAAAGCCGGTATTGAAGACTTCAAGGTCGATTCCCGGCTGCTCAAGCCGATCGATGTCGACCTGCGCATCGTTATGACCTGGGATGCCGACGCCACCGACATGGACCTCTGGGTCGTCGAGCCATCGGGTGAAAAAGCCTATTACGGTTACCCGCGCACTTCTATTGGCGGCCTCGTTTCGCGCGATCTTACCCAGGGCTATGGCCCCGAAGAATATATGCTGCGCAAGGCAAGAACCGGCATGTATGAAATTCAGACGAATTTCTACGGCAGCAGTTCGCAGAGAGTGGCCGGCGCCGTTACCCTGCAGGTCGACATCTTCACCAACTACGGTCGTGATGACGAAAAGCGGCGTTCAGTGACCCTGCGCCTGACCGACCGCAAAGAAACCTTCAAGGTCGCCGACATCGAGTTCTGACGCCCCGTATTTCTGACTGCCAGACCGGTGTGCGCTCACCCTGAGCCGCGCCGGTTTTTTCTTTATGGCAACCACCTGTTCTGGTTTATACATTCATCAATAATACTTTGTAAGAGTCGAAGTATGGATGCTATAATTAAATTGCCGCCAGGGCGGCCTTCGTCTACGGAGGAGGGGGCACGGGAACGGGCGTCATGTATGGTCGAATTTCGGCCATTGGGCGGACGATACCGTAGCCAGGTCTAAATGACCAGCGCCTTGGCGGCACTTTTATTTTCTGCAGTCCCCACGTTGCGCCGCCTTGCTGATGGTTGCCATAATCGCCGGTTTCAGGTAGAATCACGCCATATTTTTAACAACGAAACGAGGGCTTATGGCTGACAAATATATTTTCACCATGCTTGGTCTCAACAAGTTTTACGGCACCAGACAGGTCCTGAAAGACATCAATCTCTGCTTTTTTCCGGGCGCCAAGATCGGTATCGTCGGTGCCAACGGCGCCGGTAAAAGTACCGTGCTGCGCATTATGGCCGGCATCGACAAAGAATTCCGCGGCCAGGCCGAACTGACAAAAGGCTACAAGGTTGGTTTCGTGCCGCAGGAGCCGAAGCTCGAAGAGGGCAAAACCGTGCGTCAGAACATCGAAGCCGCTTTTGCCGACACCCTTGCAATGATCAAGGAATACGAAGATATTTCGGCAGCGATGGGCGAAATGGACCCCGATGCCATGGACAAAGCCATGGAAAAAATGGCGCAGTTGCAGGACAAGATCGACGCCGCCGGCGGCTGGGAAATCGATACACGCCTGAATGTGGCTGCCAACGCTCTGGTTCTGCCGCCCGACGACATGATCGTCGATAACCTCTCAGGCGGGGAAAAGCGCCGCGTCGCTCTCTGCCGTGCTCTGCTCGAAGAACCAGACCTGCTGCTGCTCGACGAACCGACAAACCATCTCGATGCCCAGACGGTTGCCTGGCTCGAAAATTATCTCAAAGACTACCCGGGCACTGTTATCATCTCGACCCATGACCGCTATTTCCTTGATAACATCACCAAATGGATTCTTGAACTCGAAGACGGTCACGGAATTCCGTTCGAGGGCAACTACAGCTCCTGGCTGGCCCAGAAACTGCAGATTCTCGCAGCTTCTGAAAAGAAGGAATCGGCCCGCCGCCGCTCACTCGAACGAGAATTGAAGTGGATTCGCATGAACACCGGCGACCGTCACGAACTGCAGCGCGAGCGTCTGGCGCACTTTGAAGACCTGGTCGCCCGTGAAAAGAGCGCCGACCGCGGTGATGAAACCGTAATTCAGATTGCTCCGGCCGAACATCTCGGTGATCTGGTCGTTGAGTTCAAGGGCGTCAGCAAGGCCTATGACGGCAACAAGCTGATGGAAAACGTTACCTTCTCGCTGCCTAAGGGCGCAGTGGTTGGTATCATCGGCCCGAACGGTGCCGGTAAAACGACGATGTTTCGCATGATTGGCGGCGTCGAAAAGCCAGACAACGGTGAAGTCGTCGTCGGCCCGACCGTCAAAGCCGCCTGGGTCGATCAGCACCGCGAAATTCTCAGCGGTGACAAGACCGTATTCGACGAAATCAGCGATGGTCTCGACGATGTACAGTTCGGAAAAATGAAAATTCCGTCACGCGCCTATTGCGGCCGTTTCGGCTTCAAGGGCTCGGACCAGCAGAAAAAGGTCGGCGAACTTTCTGGTGGTGAACGCAACCGCGTGCATCTGGCCAAGATCGTTAAATCAGGCGGAAATCTGCTGATGCTCGACGAACCGACCAACGACCTCGACGTCGGTACTCTCAGACTGCTCGAAGACGCCATTTCAGACTTTGCCGGCTGCGCGCTGGTAATCAGCCACGATCGCTTTTTCCTCAACCGCATCTGCACGCATCTGCTGGTATTTGAAGGCAACTCGAAGGTTTCATGGTTCGAAGGCAACTTCGAAGATTACGAAAGCATGTATCTCAAAAAGCTTGGAGCTGCCGCCAACGATAACCGCCGCGCCAAGTTCCGCCGCTTCGCTCTGTAAACTAAGGTTTCAGGTTCTTTGTCAGCGCATCAGCCCCCGCATTTTCTCACTGAGACTGCGGGGGTTGTTTACGTAGCCTCATGTAACTGGTTTATACAACCTGTGTGATGGTTAAAATTGTTTACAGGCGGCCTGAATGGGAGTATTTAGAAAGATAGTGCCTGTAGTTGCGGCTTAGCTGGTTGCGAACCGCAATCTGGTCAGGCAAGTCTTTCTGGATTATGTTCAGGAGTAAAATATGCGATTGAAAAGGGCTTTGACAGTATTTTTGCTGGCAGCCGCGTTTGCCGGTTCAATTCCAGAGGCGTTGCACGCTGGAGCGATGGATCAGCTTATCGATGCGGCCGGCGGCTCGCTTCCGGATGTGCCTGATGTTCCAGACCCGACGCCGGTTGATGACGGCAGCAATAATTACAACAGTTCGGATAACAGCTCATACAATAACTCTTCCAGCAGCGACAGCAGTTCTTCGTATAATAACAACAGCTACGACAGCGGCAGCAGCAGCTATTCTGGCAGTTCGAGCAGCAGTTATTCAGGTTCTTCTGACAGCGGCAGCACTTATACCGGCCCCTCGATCTGGGATCTTTTTCGGCCCGCGCCACGTGACCCGGTGCTTGAGGCCAAACGTCGTGAAGAGCGGCAGAAAGCCAGAGAAGAGCGGGCAAGAAAGCGCAAAGCTGCGGCACAAAGAAGAAGATGGGAACGCGAAGACCGTGAAGACCGCGAATTAGAAGAAAAGCGGCGTCGCAAGGAAGAAATGAAATATTTACGCGGTTTTGTACCGCCTCCCAGACAGCCACGTGGCACTCCGCCCAGTCTTAAGGCGCCTGTGGTAGATGTTCCGGCCGGGCAGGAAGGAAAAGCTCTTGCTGAAAATCAGTTTAGAATTGCAACCCTGCTGAAAAAGGGCACTCTTACCGATCAGGAAAAGCAGGTGCTTGTGCAGCTGCAGCAGGCCTGCAGAATTCTTTACAATCGTGCGATCGGCAATGAGAATCTCAGCTCCGAAGAAAGAAGCCGCATCAAACTCAGTGTGGCGGTTGCCGATTTTGCCGATCCGCAGATCGCAACCAGTCTGGTTGAGCAGCTGACCCGCATCAAGGCTGATATTTCGACTGCCGTTGGTGCCCCTGAGGTTGATCTGATCAAAAAATACAATAAAGAAAAGCTTCAGACGCTCGCCGAACAGATGGCCGGCGAGGTTGCTGAAAACGTCGTCGAAGGCGGCCAGGATATATTTGAAAATTCGCTGGGCTTTGCCAAGGTAACCGCAGCGATTCATAAAGGCGATGTTCCGGCTGCCGGCAAAGAGGTTCTCGACTTCATGGTCGGCAAGATCGGTTCGCCTCAGGCCGGCTTTGCGGTCGAGGGCGGGCGAATGTATTCGAACGTTGCCTTTAAAGCCATGGACAATTTTATGAAAAAGGCGATGGGAGCTGTGGGCCAGGACTTCAACTCTCAGGAATTCTGGCAGAAGGTTCGCAGTGAAATGAATGTTGGCCAGAAAACCGTTCTCGAATTTATCGGAGGCCCCGATGGAAAGTAAAATGCGTTATTTTCTGCTGGTTTTCGCAGTTATTTTTTGGCTGCCCATGCTGGCCGCCGCTTCGTTCGATCCGATGTCTGATTCAACCGTGGTGCTGCCGGCGGGCAGTGGCGTCAGCTATCGCTGGGTTGTGCCGCCGACGACCATGGAAAAACCGATTCCGAAACATACTCTCAACGAGATCAAATTTTCAGTTGATGCGTCCGGGAATCCATGGATCGGTATTGATAACCGCAAACTGATGAACCCGGTGCGTGAAGTGGCGGCTGCCGTATCAGAACCGTTTCAGGGACTGGTACATCTCGATAACGGGCAGTTGCTGCTGACTACTGTAAGAACTCTCGGCTTCATTGCCCCTTCGGCAAAAGTCGAATTCGATGCTGCCGGCCTGCCCCTTATGGTTTATCAGCCAATCTGCGATTTACCGGCTTATTACAGCCGTATTTACCGTGCCGCAGGCAACTGTGTTTACCTGGTGGCGGAAGATGTTCGCAGCAAAACCAGTTCAATTTATGTTCTCAGACCGGAAACAGCTTCGGCTCAGGGGCAGAATGAGCTGCGCAGCTACAAAAAGATTTTCCAGACCGGCGATGCAATAAATGCGGTTGCCGGCGATGGCGACAATACCTTTATCGCCATCGGAAAAACTGTCTTCATGCACACTCTGGCAGACAATAAGATTACTGCCGTGCCCGCTCAACCTGCAGAAGAGGTTCGTGACCTGGTCTATAAGCATGGTCTGGGTCTTTTTTATTCGAGCGCTTCTGGCGTCGGTTTTCTTGGGGCCAAAAGGGCATTCAGGTTTATTGAAACTTCTCATGCTAGAATTGCCCTGCATGGGCAGAGTCTGATGGTTCTGTTTCCGAGAAACCTGGGCGTCATGGCTTTCGACAATATCAAAAACCTCTGGAATTACGATTACAAGCTTGAAACTTCAGGGGAGTAGCGGTACGGTCCTTTGGCGGTTAGAATTAAAGGATAATCAAGGAGTACAACAACCATGAGCCGAAAAAAGTTTAACCGCCTGGCTGTCTGGGTGCTTGCTTTTGTTTTGCTTGTCGAGCCGATAATGATTCCGGTGGTTCGGGCTGCCGAACTGCCGAAGCCTTCGATAAACACTGAAGAGGTAAACGGTCTGGTCAGCCTCGAAAAGGTGGTTGCACCGGCCGATTACCTCGAGCAGATCATGCGCCTGCGCGGCAAAAGTCGTGAAGAGGCTGAAGCACGCGCCTGGGGCGAATGGATGTCAATGCTCAACGCCAGTCTGATGATGGCTGACGATGGGGCCACCGACGTTTTCGGTTTTTATGAATCGATGAAAATGCTGCGTGAAAACAGCACGATTCTGGCCGATGTCGCCGAAGTATTCAGAGCCATTGTCGGTTTTACGATGCGTGGTTTTGCCTTTGTCGGCAGATCAAGGCTCTCAGCAAGAACTGCCAATCTGATGATCGGGTTTATGCGTCTGAACAACCTGGCAAATATGGCTGACAGCACCATGTCGGCGGTTCAGGGCAGCAAATTTCTTGATTTCATGGAATTCACCGCTCCACCCCCGTGCTGGAACAACCCGGAAGTCGCCGGGCAGGGTTTTAAGTCATACTGGCGCTGGGTTCAGAAAAAAGCCGGCAACAATTCGATTCCTGATGAACTGACCAACGGGCAGGGCATTGCCCGCAGTATTGGCATCGGCCTGGTGGTGGTCGGTCTGGCGATCGATGCCTGGGGCATCGTCAGATCTGAAGACCGGCAGGTGGGCCGCACTTCTTATTCGCTGGCCAAACACTATGTGGGGGCAGCCATTGGTGTCGCTTCACTTGTTGCTCTGTTTTGCACGCCGTTTATCGGCCAGATAATTCTTTTTGCCGGTCTGGTCTGGGGTATCTTTACCTTTATCGGTGATGCGGTCGGCGAATACAACAAGCGCTGGAAAGACGCCTACAAGAATTCATACTGGTATCTTTACGAAAATGACCCCGAATTCCGTTCGTTTTATGACAACCGCGAAATTCTCAAGAACGAAGAAAAGGCCATTTCACTGCAGATGGTGCACAACCGTTTCATGGAATTCAAGGTTAAGGAAGCGGTTGCAGGGGATTCGTCCGAAGCCCGTAACGGCCGCGTTTTTATCGCCCTCGAAAAGCAGGGAGTGCTGATGAGTTATTACAGCCAGAAAGGCTTTTCCCTGCCTGATTTTGATCTGGAGCGCCTGAAAGAACTCTGGCAGCTTAAAGCCGACTTCATGTCATGGAAGCCTACAGAAAAGGAATCGCGCGAAAACGGTTTCTGGGATAAAGTTGGCCGTGCTGTTAACCCGGTTACCTGGGCCGGCTGGATCGGTGACCCGATTAAATCGGCTGAATATCGTAAAACCATCGAGCAGTACAACATTCAGAAAGTTTTCTTTAACCCTGATTACGTGCTGATCAAGAAATATCTCAATTACACCACAGCTAATAAGCTGCGCGGCGGTATTTACGACGCGGTCGGACTGCGCATCGAGCAGTCACCGTTCAATTATGCGCCTTTGATCGGGGTTGATGCCTCTGCATTCAATGAAGCGCTGCTGCGGGAATCGCTGGCAGCCGATGCCCTGCAGGTCGGTCAGAAAGAACTGGCGTTTCTGCGCGATCAGGTAAAGGGTGCTGCCGAACAGGCTGACAAGTTTATCGAAGGTATGGATGAAGCTATCGAAAAGATCGACAGCAAAGATCTGCCGCAGGCTGCCCGTATTCGCAAATATCTTGAAAAGCTTGCCGCCGCCTGTGCTGGCGAACCCGATCAGAAAAACGACAGGCTGTTCTCTGAAGGTCGTCGGCTGTTCAACTGGCGCTGGGCTGATTCAAAGAAAGAAAAGACGCCAAAGGCAATTGTCGAAGCTTTCAGAAAAGATGTCGAAAAATCACTGCTTTATGAGCCTTTGTCGCTCTCACAGAAGGCCGCCGAAACTGTTGTGCTGCTGACCACTGTTAAACAGCAGCTCGACATGGCAACCTTGATGCACGCCTATTTGAAGGATCGCAACGATTCCCTGCAGAAGTTTGACGAGAGCTTCAAAACTCAGGCTGTGCGTGATTATCTGAAAACCGGTTCTTTCCTCGACGTCAAAGGCGGAACCATAAGCGACTGGTTTGGCCAGGTCTATTCAACTTACGACGAAACCGACAAGCTGCTGCAGATGCTTGAAAAAGACGTAGAGAAATACACCGGCTTCGCCAACACTTCGAACAGTGACTCGCGCGATCGTCTGCTCTGGTTCGACAAAGATGTGACTCACCCGGCCGAACTGCTGAAAAAACTCAATGAGGAGCTCGATGCCTGGAAATCGCTGATCGAAAGCTGGTCGGAGACTGCCGAAAAGGTTGACGTCAAATTGCCGCTGACCGAAAACAGCGACTTTGCCGCCAAAGTTTTTAAAGAATTCAAGCTCGACTACGAAATCGAGCCCTTGAACCCCGACAATCCGCTCGCCGAAGCTGCTGAAAACTGACTTTGTCAAAGCGCCGGTCGTTCCGGGATCTGTATTTCACAGAAATAAAAGCGGTGCAACCTGGTTGCACCGCTTTTTTTCATCCTGAAAATCAGCATAAATGAGCTCGGGGGATGTGCCGGGCGCCCCGTCAGTCGTCGGGGTGGGGGCTGACGAGGCGTTTGAGAGCCGCTTCGAGGCGCTCGCGGTCTTTGGAACTGACGGCGTCTTCGAGTCTGATAAAGGCCTTGTCTGAGGTTTCTTTCAGCTTATTGATCAGCAGCAGCAGAGTTTCTATCTGCAGTTCGCCCCAGATACGCCCCTTCTCATAATCTATGGCGATGGCGTTGTCGAGAATGAAAACGCCGATTTCGTGCACTTTGCCTGAGCCAAAGGCAAGTTCACGCACCATGAAATGAAAGGGCTGGGCCTTTTTCTGGCAGACAAGGGTGGCGGCGCATTCGACGGCATTCAGTTCCATTTCCTGACCTGCTTCGAGATTGAAAAAACGCGGCCCGCCTACAATGAAGCGGGCCTTTTCTCTGATAAGACGATAACCGGCGATTACTTCCGCTGCTGTTAATCCGCAGATGCAGATTTCGGGAAAGCTGCCGTCATCTTCATCGAACATGTCATGTATGTCGTTCCAAAGCCAGCCCATAATTTAATTATCGGCAC